>CAYYBZ010000155.1:0-1154 GCA_964470285.1 uncultured Oligoflexia bacterium | reverse complement strand
ATGTCATCACCTGAAGAAAGCATGCGTTTTGCCTGCCCGGAATGTGAAATCTCACCCGCTTCCTCGATTTCCTTTTTAGAAACAAAGCTTAGATTTCTAAGCTTAATAAGCATTTCGTCATTTTCTTTTTCAATTTTTAAAGGCTTGTCGTCTTTAATCTCTTTTTCATCTTCAACTATCATTTCATCATCGACCGGTTCTTCTGTTACCGCTTCTTCACCTGCTTTTGCAACCGTCATCTTCGGTACGTGCGTTTCCGAACCGGGCTGAAAAACTATCTGATCACCTGGAAAAATGTAATGAGGATTTGTTATGTATTGATTGTAGGACCAGAGTTTCGGCCATTCGTAGGGATTGCCTATAAACTGCTGGCAAATATCCCAGAGATTATCACCCGAAACTATCATATAAACTTCACTCGTTACTCCGCTTAGTGTTCCTCTTGGTACTTCAGGGCCCTTTTCAAATATCCCTTCGGGCGGTGCCGGATCTTCCTCTTCAGATCCGGGCCCGAATATCTCTACCTCGTCGGCCAACTCTTCATCGAGTTCGTTTTTTTGTGCCGGGTTCTGAGCGAAAGTTGACGGTGAAACTAATATCAAAGCCAGAAATAAAAGAAAAATCCGAATATAAAATTTCATAAAGCCCCCTCCTTTTCGGAGTCTTTTCTATAAGGTTTCAAGTTTTTTCCCTGCCCTCTTGGCTGCTATGCTTTTTGGGAAAAGCTTAACCAGTTTTGACCACGACTGTTTTGCATTTGCCTTGTTGTTAAGCCTATCAAAGCACATACCTATCATAAGCATTGCATCGGGAACCTTGTTTCCGTTAGGGAAATCAAGAGGAATTCTCTGAAATTCTGGAAGGGCTAAAGCGTACTGCCCCTTACCGAAATAACTTTCTCCTATCCAGTATACTGCATTGTCAGATAAATCGTGCTCAGGATAATTTTTCAAGAATTCATAAAATATCGCAATAGCTTTGCTGAATTTTCTTTTTGAATATTGAGTAAAGCCCAATTTATAGAATTCTTTCGGTGATGCTTTCTCTTTTTCAATCGCGGGCTTTTCGCTGGTTATTGTTTCAGATGAGCCGCTTCCTTCAATTTTGATAAATCCCTTCTCGTCTTCCAGCTTGAAAACTTCTCCGGGTTTACC
>CAYYBZ010000154.1:0-5608 GCA_964470285.1 uncultured Oligoflexia bacterium | reverse complement strand
GGTAGAGTTCGGGGTATGTATGTGCCGTAAGCATTCCCAGCAGTGAGCCCCACGAGTGTCCCATCAGAAATATTTTTTCGCAATTAAACCGGGTTGTAAGGTATTCGCTTAGTTCACGGGTATCGGCAATCATCTGCTGAAGGTTCATAGTCTCGGAGGGAATACTTTTCGAGTAGGATTTTCCAGCTCCCCGTTGCTCCCAGTAAACCATCACATAGTCATGCTCAATTTCAGGGTTGTAATGCTTTATAAAGGCTGCTTCCGGACTTCCCGGTCCGCCATGCAGAAATAGCATCACCGGTTTGGTTTTGTCTGCTCCCCGAATAATGATGTACTGCTCCTGTCCCCCGAGAGTCACTTTCTCAATCAACGTAATACTGTTTTCCAGCGGATTCACCTCCGAATCCACTATAGCCTGCGTTTCCCCCGGACTCTTCACCCAAAGTGTAATTACCAGGACAACGAACATTAAAGCGATCATTCCTAAAAAGTATAGGAATGCTTTTAGAATTTTTCTTTTCATTTTTTCTTAATATTATTTATTTCTCATAGACAGCTTTAGATCTTCACACTTTCGATATTTTCAACAGGCAACCAGTCATCCATGTTTCCATACCTGCTTTTATCTATCGGAAAACGTTCTACTTCAATAAATTCAGAGACTTCTATTAAAACCAAATACCTTTTCCCGGCCCATTTTTGAAATTGCTTATCCGACAAGAGTAGCTTGTTCTGATTCTCTTTGACCAATGCGACAGATTCTTCAATATTCATTTTCTCTGAATTATACACTGAAGCAACAAGTGCCTTCGCCTTCACAACCCCTTCGGCGTTGTTGTTGATAAAATACAAAACATCCCCTTTGTTTACTCTTCCATAGGGAAGTTTTCTGCCCGTGGCACCTCTGATAATCATCGATTTACTTCCATCAAGAAGCTTCTCAAACTCATTTGACTTTGCGTCAAGATAAACTACATGGTCCATATTTTAATTTTTGGTTTATGCTCATCATTCGATCTTCTTGAACACGATTAAATATTGTAGAATCTCTTTCCTTTACAGCAAAAATATTTCCGGTACGGCAGTTTTCAAAAAGAAAAACGGTGAATGACCTGTTTTTTACGGTGAACGGGGATTGATTTGAGGTAGAGTAAATAGTATAGAAAAGGAACTAATTGTACGGGAACTGATTCGAGGCAGATGTAAATATTAGACGGAAAAGGAACTAATTGAACGAGAATTAATTCGAGGCAGGTTTACATTCATTCTGGATGTCTGGAGTTGATCAGTGATGCTGGTTTACAGACGTTGCACCCCGGGTTTTATGCTTACGGGTTGAATTTGGGATGTTGATTATGGATGCGTTAGAACTGGCATCTCATGATGTTGGGCAGAGAAATGCGTTTCGATTATTTAGCTGGATGCCTTGTAGCGTTTGGTCGCAGGGAAAGTCAAATTTACAGTCAGATTCCCTGTTAAAGAGATGATTCACGACATTTTGACATTATTTGATAACGATTAAAAAATGGTTTATAATTTGTTGTGGTTAAATTGAAAAATTAGTCCATTGAATTTTAATAAGAACATTATAAAGTATTTGATGTATGTTAAACAGGGATTTGACATATTGTATTTATTTTATCATGTTTCTTACAGGACGCTGTTCAGATTCCTGTAAACATTTTACCTCTGTATTCGGAATCAGAAAGGAAACTTCCCTGATATCCTATCCGAATAGTATAAAATCAATGATAATTCAGTTTAAACTGGCTGAAGGTACATAGTACCGGAATTCGGATAATAAAAAATATAGCGAATAAAGCTTTATCGGGCTTCCTGTGTGAAGAAGCATAATAAAAAATTTAAATTGATTTTGAATTAGTTTAAGGGATAAGAAATGGAATACAAAGATTACTACAGCATACTAGGAGTATCGAAAAGTGCCAGTCAGGATGAGATAAAAAAAGCCTACAGGAAACTTGCTGTGAAATATCACCCCGACAAAAACAAGGGTGATAAGCAGGCAGAAGATCGCTTTAAAGAAATTGGAGAAGCTTACGAAGTGTTAAAAGACCCTGAAAAGAGGCAAAAGTACGACCAGCTGGGTGCCAACTGGAATCAGTATCAAAATACTGGTCCCGGAGCCGGTGGTTATGATTTCTCACAGTCCAATGGTGGCTCTTTCTATTATGATGGTGATATTGGAGATATCTTTGGTGGAGGAGAAAATGATTTCTCCGACTTCTTTAATGCTTTCTTTGGAGACATGGGCGGCATGAAAGGCGGAAGAATGTCGGATAGGTTTAGTGGGTTTAACAGCAGAGCTGCTTCACAAAGAGGAGAAGATTACCAGGCCGAAATGGAAATAAGCCTTGCCGAAGCTTATTCCGGCACTACGCGTATCATAAATGTTAATGGACAAAAACTAAAGACAACCATAAAACCCGGGGTTCATGATGGTCAGGAATTAAGAATAAAAGGAAAAGGCGGACAAGCTTACAATGGTGGAACTCCCGGAGATATTTATATTAAACTGAAAATTATTCCGGACAGTAGATATGAATTGCAGGGGAACGATTTGATATACAAGACACACGTGGATTTATACACTGCTGTTCTTGGTGGTAAAATTGAAGTAAACACACTTGCCAGTAAGCTAAGTTTGAATGTGCCCAAAGGTTCGCAACCAGGAACTAAACTCAGGTTGAAAGGAAAGGGTATGCCTTTGTTTAGCAAGCCTGGTAATTTTGGTGACCTGTTTGTTCAGCTTAGTGTTTCAATTCCCCGAAACCTTTCTGAAGAAGAATTGGACTTGTTTAGAAAACTTAAAGCGTTGCATAGTAAAAATAATTACATTAAAAATTAAAGATTATTTTATGATAGCACGATATAACCAATACAACCAACTGAATCCTGCTATCGAATTATTCCTTGGCAGGATGAACGATTTGCGTTACAGGTATTATGCCAGCGAGTTGTTGCAATCCTATTTACATGCCGAAAAATGCAATATTGATGATTCAATCCGTAAGGCAATTGCCATTATGAGACTTACAGGGTTGCCGGTCCATCTGCATTTCAAACGAATATACAGATCAGATGTAATGGGGATTTCCAGTACCTGGAGGTTATCGGAACTTGCCTGTGGTTTAGTCATCCTGAGTTTTGATGAAACCAACAAGGATGCTTACCAAGTCCAACAAAGTTTTCTTAGGTACTTAGGTCTATGATTGATTAAAACATTTTTTTGAAGCAGTCCATTATTACACCGTCTGGTTGGTACTGCTAATTGTAACCTTCCATACTGTTTTATGCTATCCTTCCTATACGCCAGATATAAATCCTATTACCATCCGGGAACAAGGTTTATTCCGAAAAAGCCATTTGTCCATCCGCCATTCTGGAATGGAAATGCATAATATGGTTCAACAATCAATGAGCCGAACAAATTAATACGCAGGGATAAACCGCTACTGTAAACCGGAATTCTTTCAACAAATGAAGAAGGCTTCCAGTTTAGGCTTATTTCTTCTCCTGAATTCCATGCCAAGCCGCTGTCAAAGAAGATATTTAAATCAATAAGGAACCATTTTGAACTGATCAATGAAAGAGCTTCCGGTCCGGATACCGGCAATCTTAGTTCCGCGTTTGCAATAATCATTTTTGAACCGCTTAAATTTGATATATTATATGACTCTTGACCTATATAATTACTTTGAATATCATTATAAAAAGCCACATTCTCGTATCCTCTTATTAGCCAGGGATAACCTATATAAAGTGGCGATACGAGCCCTGTTTCAGAACCTTTTCCGTATCTTCCATAATGAAAAAACCGGAAGGCAAGTGAAACCGGTTTAATGAAAAAATATTTTCTGAAGTCAAAAAGGGCAGTATAAAAATCTACAGCTCCAGAATATTTTTCCAGTTGGTACCTGGATCGATACCCCCGCATGGGCGCTGTCATTCCAGAATAAGAATTATCTTCAACATACGCCAGGTCAATTTTTTGATAGTTGTTCCCCTCGGGAGCTTCAAGTTTTTCTTTTTTTACACCCAATTTAAAACCATAATTATCAAAATAATTATTGTATCTGTCAAACCTGTAATAGTACCAGGAAGAAGAAATTCCGGCTTCAAATCTTCTTGTCTGAGATAATGGGTAGTATGCAAATAAGGATATGTTATCTTCAAACATTCTGATATAATCCACTACCAGGTTATTTGCTACATAATCCTCATTATTTAATTGTATAGTATCCGTGGTAAAGAACATGTCACCAAATCGGTATGGAATATGCGATGCCGTTGTACCCCATTTCAATTTCTTTTTCTGGTTAATGTAAGCAACTTGTCCGCCGAAATCATATATTTCTCCATTTAATGCCAGTGATGAAAAAAGTTGATTATTTCCAACCATATCGCTAAAAATCATACTTATGCTTCCTGCCATATTATTTGTTGAATACCTATTGGTTGAAACACCTATCCCCGCTTGGTTAGAGATATAATCTAATTTGAATTTAGGCCGGTAAGGTACTTTTTTTAAAGAATCAGCAGGTATTACAATCGTTAATTCCTGTCTGTTATTTAATGAAGAATCTACAGTATTATTCGCGGTAAGATGTTTCATTGGCGGCAGTATTCCAGGTTTAAAGTTTATACTGTCTTTATTAATATTTACAGGAGAAAAATCATTTGATGTAGCTGTTATTATTTCATAATTATTGTTATTGTATAAAGTATATGCCATCAAGTCCAGGTCTTTTGATGTTGTGATTGCCGGCGAAAATGGGGTGATGCCGCTAATGCCTGTCGGGCACATTGTCAGCCTTTGCAATTGTTTTGTACCCAGGTTGTATAAATACAAATTCCTGAAGCCATCAGCGTTCGATAAAAAGTATATAGATTTACCATCGGGTGCAAACCTGGGGTTCAGGTTGTCAGCCCCCCGGAAAATATCCAGAACTTCTGTTGATTGGTTGTGTAAATCAAATATACAAATATCGAAATTGTATTTTTTGGCTCCTTTTCGGTTACCGGTTGTTTCGGTAGCATATACAATGTAGTTTCCGTCAGGCGACCAGGAAGGATGTATATTTGAATATATATCATAGGTTAACCTCTGTACATTATTTGTAATTAAATCGTATAAATATAGATCCCCTATACCTTTGACCAGGCCACTTAACGCCATATATCTTCCATCGGGCGACCACTCAGGGTTTGAAAAAGAACTAATTCCATTTATTTCAATTTCTTTTGTGATTTTTGCTTTTTCCACATCCACAATCGCAAGTTTGTTTTTTCCTTTGCTAAATATCACGAATGCAAATTTTTCACTGTCAGGAGACCATGTACCACCCGATTCCATAAAACTGAAATCATCTATCTCGTGATTCCGGGTTATACTGGACAATTTCTTTATTATTTTTCCTGTCTCAGCACTGGCCAGGTATAAATCCAATGTAAAAACATCTTTTTCCGAGAAGAATGCCACATATTTTCCATCGGGACTTAACGATGGTGAAATATTGATTCTGCCAGCGTTCTGTTTTGTTATTATTTTTCTGCCATAAGTGTTTTTAGCAGAATCATTTATATATTT
>CAYYBZ010000153.1:0-5649 GCA_964470285.1 uncultured Oligoflexia bacterium | reverse complement strand
GCTCTTAATTGCATATAAAGCCAAATGAGGAAAACTTCTCTTCATGAGATATTTAGTAAAGAATAATCTTGGTTGTTTGTTATCTATTTCAAGCTTGATACCCACCTTTTTAAGATATGATTGAATTATCACTTCAATCTGCTCGCGCATTCGGTTTCCCGAAGTGGTCATAATTGTAAAGGAAAGTATTTTACCCTCGGAATCGTAAAAGTAGCCGTTTTTTTTCTTTTTAAATCCGGCTTTTGAAAGTAATTCTTCAGAGAGATGAGGATTGTATGAATATTTTGTGATTTGCGGATTATAGCCGTAATGTTTCGGGTGAAGCCATGAATGGGCAACTTTCAGTGAACCTGAGAAAAGAGCTTTTACAATAGCTTCCCGGTCAATTGCGTAAATAATGGCTTTTCTTATCCTGGCGTCTTTAAGATATCGGTCGTTTAAGTTGAAGTCTATATGTTCAAAGATCAATCCGTCTTTTGAAATAAAAGAGACATTTTTATTCCTTTTTGAAAGTTTTTGAGCCTGATCAAAGGATATATCGTGAGTTGCATCAATTACACCGGAAGCAAGATTTGCCTCCATAGTCTGCGTATTTGGAATGATTTTGTAGTTAATCTCATCAATAGAAGCAGATGCGAGCGGATAATTTTTATTCTTTTGAAATGTAATCTTAACACCGGGAACCCAGTTTTTTAGCTTATAGGGTCCGTTTGATGGATAAGTTAGCGAGGCAAATGTTTTAGATATATCCCCTTTTAGCTTATCTTTGAAAAAATGCCTCGGAAGTACCGGGTGAACCATCCATGAATCGTAATAAGGGAAGGTATCATTCCAGATAACAACCAAAGTATTTTCATTTTCAGCATACATTTTTTTTATTTTTTGATTATAGCTTTTTGATACAACGGGAATTTTAGGGTTTAAGGCAAGTTCATGAGTAAAAACAAAATCATTGGCCGTAAGCTTTTCCCCGTCTGACCATTTAAGATTGTTTTTAAGCTCCCATTTAACCCGCATCGACTTGTCTTTGAGAATTTTGATGCTTCCGTCTGTAAATGAAGGCATCTTCTTTGCCAAATCGGGAACTGTTTCCCAGTCTGAATCCCACAAAGTCAAACCTCTATTAACAAGCACAATTAACTCATACTCGGTAGACATTGTGCATGTAAGAGGATTTAGGGTTTTAGGCTCATGTGCAATTCCGATTGTTACCTTTGTAATTGCTTGCAAATTCAAAGGAATGAGCAGCAGGAAAAAGCATAAAAAATGTTTAGCTTTCAGCATGATACGGATTATACATTAAGAAAATGCTTAGAAAAGAAATAATAGGTTAGACTGGCAATTCGCTTGATATTATAGTTAAGTTTAGGTAAAAGCTTACTTCTCGCCGCCCTAGCTCAGTTGGTAGAGCAGCTGATTCGTAATCAGCAGGTCTCCGGTTCGAATCCGGAGGGCGGCTTATTTCATTTTCCGACCTGTCATTATGAATCAGCTGCGATATTTAAAGAATTGATAAGAAAAGCATCCGAGCGATTTATTCGTAAGGATGCGCGGGGTTTGGGGGCATGCGCAAGCTTGCAAGGCAAGCTTAAGGGGCCCCCAACGAAAGATGACACAGCTGATTCGTAATCAGGTCTCCGGTTCGAATCCTTAAGGGCGGCTTATTTCATTTTCCGACCTGTCATTATGAATCAGCTGCGACAGTTAAAAAGTTTATAAGAAGCATATGTCGATTTTGAGTACAAGGTAGTCTCAATTATTTCATTTTTCAAGAAATTAACTTTCATAACTATATGTAATTTAAGTAAATTATTTATTCTTTTCTGGCAAAGTTTTTGCTTGTTATAAACAGTCATAAAGGGGATTGACACAGCGTTATATAAATGTTAGAAACCCCCCAATTTGGTATAATTATGATGCAAAATGCTAACATATTGAAAACATTGATTTTTATGTGGAAACATAAGGCGATAAAATACGTTACCATACTTTTAGTGCTTGTTCCCTCGCTTTATATCTTTACTGATGCCTTTGAAAATCTTGTTAAAACAGCACAAATTAAACAAGAAAATAAAAAGTTTTTTGTCTATCTGCCGAGCAAGAATAAAAATCTTGTCAGAGAAGAGAGAAAAATAGCCAGAAAACTTGCATGGGAAAACGATATGGTTTTTGTAAATCTAAGACCTATTCCCTCCGAAACGCTTAAAAGTATCATTAAGGATATTGAAATTGAAGACAGGCTTGAAGCCGGAGAACTGTTTTTTGATGTTGCGGATTATTTTGGACAATTAAAACAGGCTACTCTTCTTTCAATGGAAAACAGGGAAATCGCGCCTATAAATTCGACTTTCAAATATGACAGAACCAAGCAATTTGTGAAATGGCTTTCAAATATCAGTAATTACGAAACTAAACTAAAAAACATTACTCCCTATGATGCAATTATTAAAAAGTATGCAAGAAAGTTTAATGTGGATTGGAGACTTATAGCGGCCCAGATGTTTGCAGAATCCTCATATAATCCAAAAAGCAGAAGTTTTGCAGGAGCAAAGGGGCTTATGCAAATAACGCCCATTGCAATGAAAGAAACCGGCTTAAAAGATCCTTACGATATTGACCAGAATATTTATCACGGAATTAAGTATTTGAAATCAAGAATAAATATTCTTAATAACATACCTAAACACAGCAGACTTCAATTTGCCCTGGCCAGTTATAATGCAGGGATAGGCCATTTACGTGATGCACAAAAACTGGCTAAAATGAACAGACTTAATCATCTTAGATGGGACGGCCATGTGGATGAAATGTTTCTTGATCTTGCCTATTATGATGATGATGACATTGAAATTTCCCACGGATACTGCAGAGGAACTGAAACAGTTGATTATGTAAAAAAAATTATGTCAAGGTATACGATTTATCTTAATTTAGTTTCAAGGTATTAATTTAATACATTTTCAATAAATATCATATCACGATCTAACTAACTAAATTTACAGTAATTTAAATTAAGTCATAAATAAACGGGGTTTGACACGCGTTATACCCCGTGTTATATAAGCCGCCCTTTAAATCTGAGAAGGTTATAAATGAAAATTAAAATATTGTTTTTATCTTTTATACTGACATTTCTATTTGCCATACCTTTGACAAATGCGACTATGGCTGTTTCTAAAAAGGTTTCAACTGTTGTCTCAAGACGTTTGATGCAAAGAGTTCCAGCCGGATCTATTTTTCCCGAATATGTAACTGAAGTGGTTTTACCTGTAACGGCCTTGGGTACTTACGGCGTTGCTCAAAACGGTACCGTTCACAAGGCTGTCCTTGCACAGAGCATGGGAATTACATATGAAGGACTTGCCAATATTTTCACAGGTCTTGATCTTGGTATGAAACTGCCAATCAAAAAAATTACGTCACCTAAAGAGATAATTGATGAAGCTGCAGAAAGAATTTCAATAGGCCTTGTAAATTCCGGAATTGATCAGGTGGTCGCTTATGCATTGATTCAGGATGCCCTGACGGGACTGCTTTTATGGACTCACAATAAAACCGCAAATAATTCATTTACAGTTCAATTGCCGGGTCGCCCCAAGCCAGTACCTGTTAATAATATTTCAGGAGTTTATACACTGGCCAGAATTATCGAAGGATCTTCGAATCCTCAAATAATTGAAGCTTCCAGTAAAAAAGCGGCTGATATTATAGCTGTACTTAATTATGAGATTGATTCACAGATTGTTTTTGAAGGTCTTAACGGCATGGCGGCGGTAATTATCGGTAAAAGCATGGAAAGATTTGCATTTGTTGTCTATGACACTTATTTAAGAAGCTTAAAATCCGGAAAAAACAGACAAATGGGAATCGACCCCCGAATAAAAGAGCTTTTTAGTCTTTATAAAAAATACTGTGAAAGGTTCGGGAATGATCTTGATGCTGGTTCCGAACTGAAATTTACAAGCTGGGTAGAATCCGTTAAATCCCATTTTGAAAACACTACATTAACTTACGGTGACGATCAAATAAGTATTTTATCTGGCAAATCAGTTAGAAGATTCTAAATACATTTTCAGAAATAAAATCTTAGCGAAGTAAAAAATGTATTTGGATAAATTCCAAACTCGCTTTTTGCATTAATCTCAAGATCCGGATTTAGGTTTATTTCGGATTTTTTCCCCATACTCAAGTAAACACCGGCATCAATATAGATATTTTCCGCAATATTATATTGAGCTTTCGTCAGTAGAAAAAAAGAAGGATCGTTTGCATTGATAATGGTCTGTGCACTCAAACCCCAAAGCGGCGATATTTCCAGAAAGATACCGGGAATAATATAGTGCTGCCCTAAAAGATAAACTCCTCCCTCTCTGTATGCAGTTTGAGTAATCAATAAATCATAATTTCCGGCGTCAATTTTACCGGCCTGGCTGAAATGGTATTCTATAAATCCGTATAGACTTGGTAAAAGCTGATAATCGGTCCCGGCTGACAATCTGAAGTAATTCTCATCAGAATTATAGTCTTTAAACAGGTTTGCAAGAACTTCCGAGCCTTCAAGCCATACGGTAGCCCCACCTACACTTCTTGAAATATTTATACCCAGAAGTAAGTTATTCCTAAAAATGATCGTTATGGGCGTTACGTCAGTTTTTAGAACGTAAGATTTAAATCTTATGAAAAGAGCAGAATTTGAAAATTTAAATTCGTCGCCGAAAACGTATCCAATGTCCAGCTCTCCCATCGTTGAAACAGGGAATTTAATTCTTAAAGCGTCTATTCCTATTCTTTCTTCCTTATCCAATTCATTAAATGTGAAAGGCGCCAAAACATCTGTCGGATTAATTACTTTTGCAGAACCGAATGCTATGGGTTGTCTGCCGAAAACTATATCCGCAAAATTGAGCCTGTAAGTGATAATAAATCTGTCGATATTATTGTTAAGATAAAAGGTTTTTACAGTATCTCCGGGGGAAGGATATAATCTTCCCCTTGTATCGTATGCTCTATATCTAAAGGGATTAGGGAAAGGAAAAGCGCTCAGTCCCTCACTCTGCATATCGGAGCCTGCATTTGGATTCAGAGCATAAGCCGTTTCAATTGAAAGCCGATTTACAGGGGTCCATACGGATTGAAGTCTCAATGTGTTTATAACAAGCCCCTCAAGGTTGTCAGATATTGCCGGGTTCCCGTTAAATGAGGGAGGCTGAATGAGCGTAAAGTATGATTTATAGTAACCTGAAAGATTTATTTTATCGTTCCCTATTGCAAATGATCTTGCCTGAAATGAACTAAAAAAAAGTACAGATATAAAAAATAAAAAACAAATTCTTTTATGTTCGGGCATATCAGTCTCTTTTATTGTCGGAATCAATTTCTCCATCCTTTAAAATAACGAGCCTTTTTGCCCTGTCCATTATTTTCTGATCATGTGTTGAAAAAACAAATGTCATGCCCTTTTTGTCGTTTAAATCTCTCATCATGTTTAGAAGTGATGTCCCTGTTTCTGAATCAAGGTTTGCGGTAGGTTCATCCGCCAGTATTATTTTTGGTCTTGAAACCATAGCCCTTGCTACAGCAACACGCTGCTGCTGGCCCCCTGAAAGCTGGACAGGTTTTCTCTTTTCCATACCAGTAAGACCGACATCT
>CAYYBZ010000152.1:0-5689 GCA_964470285.1 uncultured Oligoflexia bacterium | reverse complement strand
ATTCCTCCACAGACCGTCTTCTCCCCTGAAAGTCGGCACTCCGCTTTCGGCTGACATTCCCGCTCCGGTCAAAAATGTAATGCGTTCAGATTCTGCTATAACTTTTCTGGCTTCATCAAACATTTCAACTTTTTCCCGATTAGCTAATTTACACCGTGAACCAAACTTACAATCGCCGAGAAAAAATCATAGAACTCTCTAAAATTGTTCGATTCAAAATATATCTTTCTGCCGCCTTTTCTCTTAACAGAAGGAAGCATACATGCTACATCTGCCATCGTTGTTCTTGAAAAATCGACCGTAGCCTTCACTGGGTTTTTAAATTTTAAAAGTTTCATTTTTTTTATATCCCTGCAAGCCTCATATGCAGACTTTGCAAGTAATTCATCAACCTTTTCAGGATGAATCATTTTAGCCGCATTTCTTCCAAGACCGTATTTTGTTACCGGTGTTTTTACCCATGGAGCGATTTTCTTTACCTGCTCAGCGAATTTATCGTCACCGCTTGCAAACCCGACAGGTACGTTATAATGTCCTGCCAGGCCGGCGCTTAAATCAAACTCCCCTACATCCCTTCCGTTTATTTCTACTCTTTGTATTCGCTGGCCCGAAAAAGTATGGTCAAGAACGGCCTCGGCTGTACCCGTCTTTGCATGATATCCGATTAAAAAGACCATACTTATGCTCTTATCTATTCCCGTCATCATATAAATGTTTCTTGGATAACCCCTTATAAGATTAGCCGTTGAATTGAGCTTTTCAGGCAGAATATTTTCTCCTTCGTTATGGGAATCAGCGACTATTATTTCCTTGGGTTTTTTATAAACTTTACATATGCCGTTTATTACCGCATTAACTTCACGTGTAATTCTTTCCCTGAAGTACTTATCATCCTTTTTCATTCCGAAAGACGATGCCATGCTTGCGACGCCTTCCATGTCTACAGATATTAAAAATTTCATTTTTACTCCTTTTACGTGCATTATAGCTAAAAAACGCATTATTCCAAATTCTTACATACAAAAATCGCGTGGACTAGATATTAATAAAATGCTACCATCTGGAAATGCAAAACAAGGGCAAGAGCATTGAAAGAATAAAAAAGGATTCAAGAAAACATCAAAGAATAGCTGTCTATTTAAACATTCACGACTCTAAGGTTCCCAAACTTAAAGGCCATAATATCTGTTCTTACAATCTTTCGCTGGGCGGCATGATGATTGTAATAACGCCCCCCGCAACAAAAGATACTCCTTTGTCAATAGGTGAAAAAATTGAATTATCATTTGCAATCGATACAAATATCGGCTCCGTTGCGCTTCCTTCACAGATTGTGTGGGTAAAAGAACTTGTCTTAACCCCGGAAAACGAACAGGCAACCTGCGCAGGTGTTAAATTTCTTGATGCCCCGGGAAAAATCCAAAACATGATTAATGACTTCCTCGAAGGTAAAACAAAAAAAGAAGATGAAACTCAGGCAAAGAAAACCTGCAGAGATTGCATTCATTTTAAAGAAAACGCGGGCTCTAAATACGCTTTTTGTAAATTACACAGAATTACAATTCTAAACAGCACCGAAGACCTGACGCTATCCTTTAATCAGATTTTTTCTCACCCCTGTAAAGACCTCAAAGAGAAAAAGTAAATTGATCGATATTCACACACATATTCTGCCCGGTGCGGATCACGGAGTTCAAGACCGGGATGAAACATGGAAGATACTGACTGAATTAAGCAGCCTGGGGTTTAGAAGAATTGTTTTCACTCCTCATGTAGATCTAAGAAAGGATAAGGGTTATCTAGAGCGACTTTCAGGAATATTTGAATCATTCTTCAACTCTTCAGAAACAATACAATTGCAGGTGGAAGCATCTCTTGGTTCAGAAGTTGTTTTATGTACCGAACTCATAGAGCATGATCCTATTTCTCCGCTTACGTTTACTCTTAATGAAAGCACTTATCAGTTAGTTGAGATACATCCGCTGCTTCATCCGGTTGCAATCGACAGTTACTGCAGTTATGCGGAATATCACGGTATAAAACCGGTTATTGCCCACGTTGAAAGAGTTGACAGAATTGTTAAAGATCCTGAACTAATAAAGAAACTTAAAGATGTCGGATGCTTATTTCAAGTAGATATAATGAGTTTTTCCGGCAGTTCCGACAGGGAACTCGAGGAAAATGCCGAAAAACTTTTATCTGACGGCCAAATCGATATACTTGCCACCGATTGTCATTCTATCTATGACATGGATAGAATCAAATCAGGTCTTCAATTTATTAAAGGCCGTATTCCAAAATGGGAAAACCTTTTTAAACTTTAAAGGTGCATGAAATGAGAAAAGATAAAAGAAATCCGGATCAACTAAGAAACGTCAAGATTACTTCAGATTACCTAGACTATCCCGAAGGTTCCTGCCTGATTGAAATGGGAAAAACAAAAGTTATTTGTGCCGTCAGTTACGAAGAGCAGGTTCCTCCCTTTCTTGAGGGTAAAGGAACCGGCTGGATAACATCCGAATATTCAATGCTTCCAAGATCGACACATACAAGGTCGAGAAGAGAATCTTCGGCCGGAAAAGTCTCAGGAAGAACTCAGGAAATTCAAAGACTAATAGGCAGATGTTTAAGATCCGTGGTATCACTAAACAAAATGGGACCTTACACACTTTATGTTGATTGCGACGTTATTCAGGCTGACGGCGGAACGAGAACCGCCTCAATTACAGGAAGCTATGTCGCCCTTTGCCTTGCCGTCAAAAATCTCATTAATAAAGGTAAAATTGAATCCAGTCCAATACAGGGACAGCTGGCTGCAATAAGTGTCGGCATAGTAAAGGGTGAAACACTTCTGGACCTCGATTATTCAGAAGACTCAAAAGCAGATATTGATCTTAATTTAATCATGAATTCTGAACAGAGATTTATTGAAATACAGGGAACCTCGGAGAAAAGTCCTGCCACAAAAGAACAGCTGGATTCAATGATAGAATTCGGATGGCAGGGTATAAAAAAGCTTTTTGTGATTCAAAACTTAAGCCTTAAGTAGAATGAAAACAAAAAAACTTCTTATAGCCACTTCGAACCGGGGCAAGTTTAAAGAAATTGCAGATATACTAAAACCGTATCTCCCGATAGGTTATAAATTAATATCCGCAGTAAACCTGGATAAAACTCCCAAAGTTAATGAAAATGAAGACACATATCTTAAAAACGCATTGAAAAAAGCTAAGGCATATGCAAAAGCGTCAGGCTTAATTTCGGTTTCTGATGATTCCGGACTTGAAGTTAAATGCCTTTCAAAAAAACCCGGGATTAAATCTGCAAGATTTGCCGGTTATCCTGCTTCGGATAAAAGAAACATAAAAAAATTACTAAAACTTATGAAGAAAGTCCCCCCTGAAAAACGCAAAGCACGCTTTATATGCGCCGCGGTAGCATACTTTCCGGAAACAGGGAAGCATATATCTGCAAAAGGATTTGTTAAGGGATACATTACTCAAATGCAGTCCGGTAAAAACGGATTCGGATATGACCCTGTTTTTTACTACGTTCCTTTTAAAAAGACTTTTGCCTCTGTTTCAAATAAAAGGAAAAATTCGGTAAGTCACAGGTCAATTGCCTTTAAAATACTGGCGGAGAAATTGAAGATTAAGCTTTAAAAACCTTAGCCTTTTCCGAATATCTTTGAAAAGAATCCTTCTTTAGATTCTTCGTCATCAACTTCATCGTTTGCTTCTTCCATAAGCTTTTCCATCTTTTTCTGTCTGTTTAGCTGATCTCCGGAAGATTTAAACTTTGCCTTACCCGCTTTATTCCTGTCCTGCTGTTCCTTGATATATCTGGATAAGGCTATTTTCTCATCCTCTACTCCCAGTACGTCTTTTTCGAACATCACTCCCATCAATGTTTCGCCCCTGGAATTAGTCGCCACATGTCTTACAACGGTTGCAGGTAAATGACAGATGGTTGTACCTCTTTTGATGAATTCCAAAGGCATTCTGACAGAAATTTTTATCCCGATAGGAATTTTTCTTGGTAGACGAACAAAAGCGCCGCTTAAGGACAGATTACTGATCAGTCCGTTAATCCATTTGTCGCTGGCTGAGAATTCAGGCTTGTAAAAGAATTTGACTATTCCTCTAATTCGGGGATATTTTCTTCTTTCCATTTTTACCCTTTCTTATCAACGGGTTAATGAATAGGTTTATCCCCCCACCCTTTTAATGATTATATGTGCAATTTTTCTGCCAATTGTTCATTAAAATATAACTAATAATTACGAGTTGTTAAGATTTTAGAAAAATGGCCATATATGAAAATAAATGCAGAATTCAAATAGACGAAACTTAATTCCTTGATATTATTGATTTAGTTCAATATGCAAAATTTGCGCCCCTTGACTAACGCTTTCTAATCTTTAAGAAAAACCCGCGCATCAATTCAGCCGATTCATCTTTTAATACATGCTTTTTAATTATCAGTTTATATCCGGTTTTGATTTTCTTTTTAAGATTGGGATAAATGCTCAGCGCACCCTCGGCTGGATTAGGGCATCCGTAAATCAGTCTTTTTACTCTTGCGAGCAAAACCGCCCCGAGACACAATATGCATGGTTCAACGGTTACATATATCTCACATTCATTTAATCTGAAATCCTTAATCCTTTTTGAAGCATTTTTTATCGCCATTATTTCGGCATGACCCAGAGGATCTTTCTTTTTTGTTCTTGTGTTATAACCTTTTGCTATCACCTTTCCGTTTTTAACAATAACCGCACCGACAGGAACTTCGCCGGAATTGAGACCCTTGAGTGCCTGCTTAAGCGCAAGTCGCATAAAATGATTTTCGGATTTTTTCATTTTTATGAACTTAGTTGTGTTCAAGGGGATAAAAAATCAAAACCGGCTCATCATACCCTATCGGCTCAAACTCTATGGAAGAGATAACCGAATTTATGCATTTTCTAAATTCCTCTGAAACAGGCCGGGTGGAAATTATATCGGAAGCCCTTATGTCCCCGTCTTTTTCAAGAGTTACCAAAGACATAAGTTTTTTTAAGGGAGGATTATCTCTTTCTTTGCTGTTTTCACGTTCTGCTAAAAAACATGAATTAAAGTCCGCATCTTTGGATTGGAATTTGTTCTGTATGGATTTTTGAATATCCGCCGTATTTTTATTATTCAGGTCTTTTTCGGGTTGGAGATTTAAAGACTTACCGGTTTTCGAAGCACAACCCATAAAAATTAGGTTGTAAAGAATAATTAAAGTTAAACAAAAATTCTTCATTGCTAAAACTCCTATCTTCTCTTTTTCTTAAGAGCCCTGACCTGGCTGCTTAAGTAATCAACATCTTTCCTGAGTTTTTTCACCATTCTTTCATAATTTCCCACAGACTCTTTAAGAAACCTCGATTCTTCTTTGAGTGCGGCAATATCCTTTTGATTATCCTTGATTTTTTTTGAAACATCGCATGAGACAAGCGAAAAGGAAATACATAAAATTATAAAAACAGGAATTAGTCTTCTAAGCATGCAGGACCTCCACTATTTAACCAGAAAACCTAAAATTTTTTATTATTAAAGGATTATATACACGATAGAGTTAACTTGTTAACAAAAATTCCCGACAAAAATTATTTTGTGGGATTATACTGTAAAGTCTTAGTGGGGCAGAATTTGGCGCATGC
>CAYYBZ010000151.1:0-5708 GCA_964470285.1 uncultured Oligoflexia bacterium | reverse complement strand
TTAGCTGCCAAAGCATCGAAAATATCGGAAATACACAGTATCCTTGCCTGAATTGAGATATTTTCGGCTTTAATACCCCGGGGGTATCCGGAACCGTCAAGATACTCATGATGGTTGGAAACTATCTCCGGTATATTCTTTAAATAACCCCTGAAAGGAATCTTTTCTATTATCTTAATTGATTTTTTTACATGCGATTGTGCTTCTTTTCTTTCCTTGGGATTTAAAGAACCTCGAACAACGGAAAGATTGAGGTGATCTTCATCTGAGAGCAAAGGCAGCTCTTCCCGGGAAAGGGGATCGATATATCTGGACCCTTTCATTCTATCAAGCCTTTTTAAGTCTTCCTCACTCATTCTTTCTCTTGGCTGGTTAATTCTTTTAACAAATTTAACGTCATCGAGAATCGCTTCTCTTTCAGCCGAAAATTTTTCTTCCATTTTATGAAAATCCTTTTGGAGCGGATTTTCCAACAGTAGGTTGACCTTCGCTTCAAGCAGATTTTGATATCTCTGGGCTAAAAAAGCATAGAATCTGTGTGAAAGGGTTTCTACACCCTCGTCCGACATTTTGTTTCTTTTATCCAGGACTATTTCTTTAACACCTATTTTACCGATATCGTGAAGCCATCCGGCATATCTTATTTCTTCTAGCTCTGCCTCAGAAAAATTTAAATCCGCATAATCTCCCTTTTCATCTCCAACAGTTTTTGCAAACTTATATGCAAGGGCTGAAACTCTTTCGGAATGCCCTGCGGTATGAGGCGATCTTGCATCAATTGCAGATGCTGAATACTGCACAACTGCTTTAAACAGGTCTTTTATCTCTTCTATAAATTTTGCATTATTAATGGCTATTGCCGCCTGTGAAGCCAAAGACATTACAAGATGCTCATAATCTTCTGTAAAAGGTTTGGCCTTTCCGCTTTCATCCATGGCATTAATCAGCTGTAAAATTCCTATTACTCTGCTTTGATGATCAACCATCGGAACTGTTAGAATAGATGCAGTTTTATAGTCAAATCTTTCGTCAAATTCCTTTGAATGGCCGTACTCGGCATGGGGATCAATATTATATGCATCCGGAATATTAAGAGGTTTAGCCTTGATAGCTACGTAGCCCGCAATGCTCAATCTGTGTATGGGAACTTTAAAAGGTTTAAAGAAGCTCTCTTTTTCGCCAAATCTTTTCTCAAGGGTTGAATTTTGAGAAACCCTGAAATATAGTTCATCTTTTTCTCTAAGATAGAGGCTTCCTGCATCGGAATTTGTAAGATTTCTTGCCTCGAGAACTATCAATTCCAGCAGATAATCGAGATCATGAATCGACGATAGCGCAATGCCTATTTTATTAAGCTTAGAGATTTTTTCCTTAAGATCCATGTTTTCTCCTGTTTAAATTTTTATATAACATTTCAATTCATCTAACAACAGACTTATTGTTCTTAACCCCAATTCTTAAGCAATCCGAATAAACCGGGCACTTGCCGCATCTTGGACCGATAGGTTTGCAAGTTTGCTGTCCGTGAAGCACTAAAACATAGTTAATTATCGGCCAGTATTTTTTAGAAAGCTTTTTCCTAAGCGACATTTCGGTTTTTAGAGGTGTTTTAGTTCTTACATATCCCAACCTATTTGAAATTCTGTGAACATGTGTATCAACGCATATTCCTTCTTTTCCAAAACCCACAGATACAACAAGATTGGCCGTTTTCCTTCCAACACCTTTAAATTTAAGTAATTCGTCTATATTATCAGGAACTTGCCCTTTGTATTGTGAAATGAGCCTATTACCTATATTAATAAGATTCCCAGCTTTAGTTTTATAAAAACCGACAGGATAAATAGTTTTTTCAAGCTTTCTCTGAGAAATTGAAGCCAGATCGGCCGGTTCTTTAATCATTTTAAATAGCCTCTCAGCGGCCTTGAAGGTCACTTCATCTTTGGTACGTAAGCTCAATATGCAGGATACCAATGTTTTAAAAGGATTTCTTCTGTTAGTTACATCAAAATGATGCTGCCCATAATAATTCTTAAGCTTACTAAGAATCTTTTCCATCTCGACAGACATAATATCGGACTCGATTTTAAAGCCTTTTTATGTAATAAGGGTTATAAATTATACGGAATTAGCAGTATAATTTAAGTCAATTTAGCATGAAAAAGAAACTCAAAATACCTGTTTCGGTAAAAAATATCATTAAGAAAATCAGCCAAAGGGGATTTAAGGCATACATAGTAGGCGGCGTCTTAAGAGATATGCTGCTTAAAAGAAATTTTGGTGATTTAGATATAGCAACCGATGCCAAACCCTCTGATATAGAAAAAATCTTTAAAAAAACAATACCGACCGGCATTAAGCATGGAACCGTGACAGTTCTGGAAAATAGCAAACCCTTCGAAATTACAACTTTCAGAATTGACGGTAATTATTCAGATTCGAGAAAACCGGATAAAGTAACTTTTACCCCCGATCTGAAAACGGATCTATCAAGAAGGGATTTTACAATTAACGCCATGGCCTATGACATAGAAAGTGAAGAAATGATAGATCCGTTTAAGGGTCTTTACGATTTAAACAGCAGAATTATAAGAACCGTAGGGAATCCTGCTCAAAGATTTTCTGAAGATGCCCTGAGGATTTTAAGGGCTGCCCGTTTTGCCAGTGTTTTAAATTTCAGAATCGAAGATAAAACGCTAAAAGCGATGAACAAATTTGCCGCAAAAACTAAAAGTCTCTCGGCTGAAAGAATACGTGACGAGATAATGAAAATAATGAAATCAGAAAAACCTTCAGTGGGGTTACGGCTGTTAAAGAACTGCGGTGTATTTGATATAATGTTCCCCGAATTAAAAAAGGCTACTGAGTTCGGCCAGGGCGGACTTCATGAATACGATCTATTAACACACAGCTTTAAAGCAGCGGACAGCGCTCCTTTGAATAACCCCTTATTACGACTGACAGCATTACTTCATGATATCGGTAAAATCCCGACCAGAAAAGTTGAGAAAAACAAAGATTATACTTTTTACGGACATGATCTTGAAGGCCAATTGCTTGCTACGGCCATAATGAAAAGATTAAAGTTCTCAAATAAAGAGATTGATTACGTAGCTAAACTTATCAGGAATCACATGTTTAACTACAATTCCCGGTGGAGCGACGGAGCGGTCAGAAGGCTTATTAAAAGAGTGGGTCCTGAAAACACAGAAGATTTATTGAAACTAAGAGAAACCGATATCAAGGCATGCGGCGAAAACAGAAAGCCTCCCAAACAGTTCTTCAAACTTCAAAGCCGCATTAAAAGAATTTTCAATGAGGATATGGCACTAAAGGTTGAAGACTTAAAAGTTGACGGGTCTGACGTTATAAAAACCCTTAACATAAAACAGGGCAAAAAGGTCGGTGAAGTTCTTAAATACCTCCTAGACATCGTAATCGAAGACAATAAGAAAAACAAAAGGACAGTTCTTTTAAAATTAATTAGAGAAAAATATAATAAATAACTTAAAAATTTTAATATTTTTTCTCAAGCTCTGCGCGAAGCAGACGGGGTTCCCACAAAAATAATATCATGCGGTCCAATAGGATGCTTCGACGTGTTTGAGCGTAAGCGAGTTGTCGAAGCAAGCATGATATTATCTTATGTGGGTCGTGTGCGCAGCACGTAAGCGGAAGAAAATTATATTAAAATTTTTGAGTTATTTATAATATTGTTTCCGGAATTTTAATTAAGCTAAAAGGGTGGGCAAGTCTTCGATTTTATCAATAATCCCGTCTGGTTTTGATTTTAGCAAAGTTTTTTTGTCATGAACTCCCCAGCTTACCGCTATTTTTCTTATAGAAGCTCTATCCGCCGCTGTCATATCAATAAGGGTGTCCCCCACAATAACGGCATTTTCAGGCTTTATATCTAGCTTATCTAAAATAATGTATATACCGTCGGGTTCGGGCTTTTTGTTAAAGCCTCCACGTCCAAGAACAAGTTCGAAATGTTCAATAATCCCGAGGTTCTTACACATCTTAACAGTTAAATCATGCAGCTTGTTTGTTAATATAGCCATTTTATAGTGAGCTAGTTTCGACAGTGTTTCCAAAACACCGGGATATAATCTTGTTTGTTTAAGGCTGTTTTCGATATAATCCTTAAGAAAAAAATCTACTGAACCTTCAGGTGAACTTTTTGCGTAAAATTCAAAACACCTGTCTACAAGATATCCCGCTCCGTCGCCCAAAAAGCTCCATACCTTATCCGGACTTATGGGTTTTTCGCCATACCTTAAAAGCATTCTGTTAATGGCTGCTGCAACGTCAGCTTTTGAATCCAAAAGAGTTCCGTCAAAATCAAAAATTATTAATTCTATGTTTTTAAGTTTCTTATTTTCCACAGTCTATTCCTTTGATTATTCAATTCTCATAATCATTCCTTTAAGATTTGCGCCGGCCTCAGCCGAAAAGACAAATCTTATTATTTCGTCTGATGGACTGCCTGATGTTTTAAATGTTATATAAGAAGCCCCGAGAGTAAAGATTGTTGAAGAAAATGTGTCATTTCCTGTTTCAAAGCTTTCAATATACGGACCGTTTAAGGTTATTTCCTCCGAAGTATCCTCCAGGATTCTTGTCGAGCTAAGATCCACTCCTACAGTTTGATTTGTATTTATTTCATCCATAAACGTATCGTCATAGTTGTATTTTGAATCATTGTTCAAAGTTCCATCATATTTGTCATTAAAAAGTGTAACAAGCCAATCCAGGTACGTATCGGTAAAATTTCTATTATGTTTATCGTGTCTCCGGAAAATATTGTCTATTGCTGTTACGCCGGAATAATCGGAAGCAATCATCTCCTTTAAAAGGGCGGCACCGCCGTTGTCCGTATAAGTGCTTAAACCCTCATTCTGATCTGCTCCGCCTGCCTGTTCAAAAAGATATCGGATAAAAAGATAATTTTGTCCCCGCATCGCAAATGAACCTCCTCCGGTTTTATCCACCATTGACGACAGATGATTGTTTGTCAGAAAAGGTTTTAAAGCACTGTCCGGGTGATTCAGTATATGAGGTATGCCGGCCTTTACATCGGCAAACCCGGATACATCTTCGGCAAAATGAGAGTAACCTTCGTTAAGGTACAAAGACGGTACGGTTTGAGCGAGCAGTATCAAATCGGGATTAACGGGCACGCCGGGATTACCGCCTGTTACTTTATTGAGGGTCTTGTTTGTAAAGTTTATTAGATGCTGAAATTCGTGAGCTACAGTAGCTTTCAATAAAAGCTCGCTGAGTGAAGGACCCGGAAGGGAAGCATAAATTATATCGGCTTCATTGGAATCTCCAAATCCTCCGATTTGCGGAAGCTGACCGTCATTTTCAAAAAGATCCGCGGTGTAGAAAAAACCCGCAATACCTGTATCAACAAGAGTGTCCGTTATGAGCACTAAAACCTTTCCGTTATTGTCTACATCTGAAGGATTACCGAAAAAGAAAGTATCTCTTACGTAAATTATCTCATCAAAAACGTCCGCTAAATCATTAATCGCGCTTATTTGATCAAGAGTAAGAGCTGCGTAACTTCCTTCATTATCGTGAACCAGTATTGCCGAGTTCTCGGTTACACGGTGAATAACCGCTTCCTGACCGCTCATAAGTTTTTCGCAACCGGAGAAGAAATCCGGAATACACGGTCTGTAATCATAAACATATAGTCC
>CAYYBZ010000150.1:0-5723 GCA_964470285.1 uncultured Oligoflexia bacterium | reverse complement strand
AATGAGGGTCGGACCAAGCTAAAAGGCGTTCAGCAGCCTTTCGTGGATATTGTCAAATCCGCCGTTTGACATGATTAGAACGAGATCGCCGGCTCGAGCTTCTTGGACAAGAAAATCGATGATCGATTCGGTATCGGGAAAATAGTGGGCGGTTTTTCCCCGGTGGTTGAGATCATCGACGAGCTTCTCCGAGGAAAACCGTTCTGGTTCCGGTATCTTATGAAGCAGCGGCGGTTTTCGTATGCAAATGAGATCGGCACCGTCAAAAGCCTGCGTGTAGGCCCACTGGAACACGTTTCGCATGCTGGTGTTGGTTCGAGGTTCGAATACGGCGATCAGACGGCCGTTCGGAAAGAATGGTTTGACCGCCCGAATGGTTTCCCGGACGGCGGTGGGATGATGGGCAAAGTCGTCCATTACGGTGATATGGCGTTTTCGGCCCCGGACCTCCTGACGCCGTTTGACGCCGCTGAATGTTTTCAGGCCTTCGGCGATGATTTTTGGACCGATGCCGGCCCGATCTGCAACGGCGATGGACGCCAGGGCATTGAGCAGGTTGTGTTCCCCCATCAATCGTGTTTTGAACACGCCGTAATGCTTGCTGTTTTTCAAGACCGTAAAGATGCTCCAGGGCGGCTGCACCTCGCTTTCACCCAGGCGCCAGGTCGATGTCGTCCGGGTTCCATAGGTTACGATACGGCAGGCCCCGCCGCCGGCAAGCCTTGTCGCATGATCGTTTCCGTCAAAGACCACCAGGGCGCTATCGGGCCCCATGCCTTGAATAAAGCGGTCAAACGCTCGAACGACGTGGTGGATATCCTGATAAATATCCGCATGATCGAATTCGATGCCTGTCAGCACGGCGATATTCGAATGATAATGTAAAAATTTTGAATTTTTATCGAAAAACGCCGTATCATACTCATCGCCTTCAAGAACCAGATATACACCGGATCCAAAGCGATAGTTGCCGTGGAAATTGTTCAGGATGCCGCCGATGATAAATCCGGGATCGAAGCCGGCGTGATAAAAAATCCAGGCGATGACGGCGGACAGCGTGGTTTTTCCATGCGTGCCGGTGACCACGATCGGTTTTTTGTCCCATGCGATAAACCGGCCGATGGCCTGGGGCATGGAACAAAAGGGCAGCGCCATCCGCATCATGGCGACGGCTTCCGGATTGTCCCTGCGCACAGCGTTGCCCACCACGACAAGGTCGGGGCGGCCGGACAGGTTTTCCGGACGGTATCCGTCAAATATATGAATACCTTTCCGCCTGAGAAAATCGCTCATGGGTGGATACACCTGTTGATCCGATCCGGTGACTGTAAATCCCATATCCTTGAGTATCGGTTAACGGAACTTCACAAAACATAAGATTCATTAAAAACAAAAAGTTCAGATTTGATAATGTCGAGCTTAAAAAGGGTATCAATAAAATCGAGATAAAGGCTTACGATTTTAAGGGAAACGAATCCGCTGTTGAGACAAAAAACATTTTTTATAGGACTATGCCCAGCAAGATTTATAACCTCGCATACAACATTGCCAGAGGAGATATACGGAAACCCCTTATATGTCTGACTTTTGACGGCGGTTCTAACAGCCTTGCGGCTCCTTTCATACTGGACACTCTTAAGAAAAAGAAAATCCGAACAACCATGTTTTTGACCGGAGAATTTATTGAAAACAACCCGGATCTTACCAAAAAAATTATAATGAACGGACACGAGGTAGGAAATCATCTATATTCCCATCCTCATTCAATTTTAAATCACGGTAAAGCCAATCAAAGAACCATTATCTCAAGACATATTTTTGAAAATGAGATTAAAAGAACGGCAAAGATCTTCGAAAAAACAACCGGCAAGAAAATGATTCCTTACTGGAGGGCCCCATACGGAGAAATAAACGATGAAGTTTTATCCTGGGCCAAGGCTTTAGGCTATACCCATGTAGGATGGACAACAAGGGATGGCAAGTCAATGGATTCCCTTGACTGGGTTGAAATGGAAGAGAGCAAACTTTACCGTTCCGCTGAAATGATCAAACACACCATATTAAGCTTTGATGAAGGAATTAGAGGTGGTGCTAACGGGAGCATAATACTCATGCATCTGGGGACAAACCGTAAAAATGATCAGCCCTACTCTAAGCTTAACGATATCATAGACGGGATGCGGAAAAAGGGTTACAGATTCGCAAAGCTGACTACCATGATTAACGCCTTCAGACCTAAAAGAGTAGCGAAGGGCAAATAAAAAATTTTTATTTTACGAGTATCTTCTTTAAAAACCGGCCGGTGTAGGAATTTTTATTGTGAGAAACCTTTTCAGGTGTACCTTCAGCAATTACCTGTCCCCCGTCATCCCCTCCTTCGGGACCCAGATCTATTACATGATCAGCACACTTTATTACATCAAGATTGTGTTCAATAACTATGACCGTGTTTCCCTTTTCGACCAGTCTCGACAATACAGAAAGGAGTTTGTTTATGTCATCGAAGTGAAGACCTGTTGTGGGCTCATCCAGTATGTACATAGTCTTGCCGGTTGCACGCTTTGAAAGCTCTCTTGAAAGTTTAATTCTTTGCGCCTCTCCTCCTGAAAGTGTAGTAGCGGATTGTCCCAGCTTAATATATCCAAGCCCCACATCTCTGAGTGTTTTAAGCTTGGATTTTATTCTGGGAATATTCTCAAAAAATTCATAACCCTGATTGACAGTCATATTTAATACATCCGAGATATTCTTACCCTTGTATTTAACCTGGAGGGTTTCCCGGTTATATCGTTTCCCTTCACAAACTTCACACTGCACATAAATATCCGGCAGGAAATGCATTTCAATTCTAATAACTCCGTCTCCTTCACAGGCTTCGCATCGTCCTCCCCTTACATTAAAAGAATACCTTCCGGGTTTAAAACCCCTTATCTTGGATTCCGGCAGCCCGGAGAAGGTTTCACGGATATAAGTAAAAACCTGAGTATAAGTCGCCGGATTGGAGCGAGGAGTTCTTCCAATGGGTGATTGATCAATATCTATAACTTTATCGATATGATTATGCCCTTCAATTGCCGATATTTTCCCTGCTCTTTCCTTTGAAGCGTAAAGCTTTTGCTTTAATACTTTGTGAAGCGTATCAAGAATCAGAGTGCTTTTACCCGAACCCGATACTCCTGTTACGCAAATGAACTGACCCAGCGGAAATTCTACATCAATACCCTTAAGATTGTTTTCCTGCGCATTTTTCAATATGACAGATTTCCCGTTAGGTTTACGCCTTTTAAAGGGAACGGGAATTGACATTTTGCCGGTCAAATATTTACCGGTCATTGATTTCGCTGATTTCATGATTTTCTCAGGTTTTCCCTGAAAAACTATTTCTCCTCCGTGAATGCCGGCACCCGGTCCCATATCAATTACGTGATCGGCAGATATTATTGTTTCCTCGTCATGTTCCACAACCAACACAGTGTTCCCTATATCCCTTAAATGTTTGAGGGTTTTTAAAAGCTTTCTGTTATCTCTTTGATGAAGACCTATGCTCGGTTCATCAAGGATGTAAAGCACTCCGACAAGACTGGAACCGATCTGTGTTGCCAGCCTTATTCTCTGAGCCTCTCCGCCGGCAAGCGTCGCTGCTGTACGGTCAAGCGTAATGTAATCGAGCCCTACATTTACGAGAAAAGTAAGTCTTTCCCTGATTTCTTTTAAAATCCTTTCTGCTATGTGCGTTTCTTTTTTTGTAAGGTTAAGATTATCCAAGAGTTTTAAGATATTTTTGGTAGTATATTTTGTAAGTTCATAAATAGACTTTCCCGCTATCTTTATGTGAAGAGATTCTTTTTTTAGTCTTGCGCCTCCACATGTCGGACAGGGCACTATACCCATATAAACCTCAATCTCTTCTCTTATGTAATCGGAATCCGTATCCCTGTATCTTCTCTCGAGATTGGGGATTACACCTTCAAAGGGCTTTCTGAAAAAGTGCCGTCTGCCCTCCATCTCATAGTAGAATTCAATTTCTTCGTCTTTTGATCCGTAAAGAATTAAATCTCTTATTTTCTTTGGCAGTTTATTAAAAGAAGTATAAATGGAGAATTTATAATGCTTTTCAAGCGCCTCAAGCATTTGATGATAGAATTCCGAGTTTCTTCTCTCCCATGGATGGATGGCTCCTTCCCTTATCGATAATGTGGGGTTAGGCACTATATAATCGGGATCAAGGAAGCTTTTAGTTCCGAGACCTCCGCACGAAGGGCAGGCTCCATAGGGGCTGTTAAAAGAAAACATTCTCGGAGCAATTTCAGGATAGCTCACCGAGCAATCAACGCATGCAAAGTTCGTTGAGAAAATGTTTTTACTGTTATTCTCACCCTTTGATTCGACTTCTATCTTAACAAGTCCGTCGCCGTATCTTATAGCCGTTTCTATTGAATCTCCCAGCCTGTTATTAACACCTTCTTTAATTATTATTCTGTCTACGAAAAGATCTATGCTGTGCTTTTTATGTTTATCAAGCTTAACCGAATCTCCCAGCCTTAAAACATTTCCGTCTATTTTTACTCTCGAGAATCCGTCCTTTTGAAACTGCAAAAGTTCTTTGGTGTATTCACCTTTTCGGCCCCTTACAACGGGCGCCAATACATTTACCTTTGTTCCTTCATCCCGTTCAATCACCTTATCAACAATCTGTGAAACTGTTTGAGAGGAAATAGGTTTTCCGCATGAATAGCAGTAAGGTCTTCCTACTCTTGCAAAAAGCAGTCTTAAGTAATCGTATATTTCTGTAACGGTACCCACTGTGGACCTTGGATTCTTGCTGCCTGATTTCTGTTCAATTGAAATCGCAGGAGACAGACCTTCGATAGAATCCACATCGGGTTTTTGCATCTGTTCCAGAAACTGCCTGGCATAGGCACTTAAAGATTCCACATATCTTCTTTGACCTTCGGCATAAATTGTATCAAAAGCCAGGGATGATTTTCCTGAACCCGAAATTCCGGTAATAACCGTGAGCTTTCCCCTTGGTATATTTACTTCAAGGTTTTTAAGATTATGCTCCCTTGCGCCCTTAACCCTTACATACTTTGATTCCATTGGTAATCTCCGAATTTGAAATAGCTCTCTAAATTAGCAGATGAAATGCCCCTTTTCAAGGCGTCTGTTAAGAAGACAAAAGCAGTATAAATGAAACGCAGGATACATCTCTCGTTGACACACATATATATAATTTGTTAATATTATTAATCTTTTTAAGGGGTTGTAGTAAAATGGCGGTTATCGGTGTTATTATAAATCCAAAATCCAAGTCTTTTAGAGAAAATCCAGATGAACTTAAAAGCGTAAAAAGCATAATAAAAAATCGAAAACGCGACCGTGTAATTTTCAGGATTACCGAAAATCTCGATGACCTTGAACAGGCCGCTTTCGAGTTTAAAAATGAGAAACCCGACTTACTTGCCATAAACGGTGGAGACGGAACAATTCAGACTACTCTTACAAGCTTCATAAAAGTGTATGCCGATGTTCCTCTACCTAGACTCGTTTTTTTACGGGCCGGCACAATGAATACGGTTGCCACATCATTAAAAGTAAGGGGCACATCAAAATCAATTCTTACAAAGCTTTTAGAAAAGCAAAACACTGATGATGAGCTTGTTCACTGTGAAAGGCACACACTTAAAGTTGATGACAGATACGGCTTTATATTCGGAAACGGA
>CAYYBZ010000149.1:0-5785 GCA_964470285.1 uncultured Oligoflexia bacterium | reverse complement strand
TGGCCTCCCGGATAAAAAAGCACTGAAATTCAATAATAATTGATCGAATTACGGATTAATACTTTGACATTATCAGCTAAGTTATTAATATTGCCATGTTCTTTAAAGACTGTGATCACTTTAAAGGGAGGTATGTAAAGTGAAACCTAAAAAAACCCTGATTTTTACGCTCTTTTTTCTACTGATTCCTGTCATGGCCTTCTGCGTTTCATTCAAAAAAGATCCCGTAAAATGGCTTTTAAAATTCGACAGAGAGATGGGAGTAACCGATTACCTATATCAGAGAGCCGAGTTTGACAGATTTATGAGCTTAGATGATCCTATACTCAACGAAGCCCTTCAAAAAACAGAATCAAACAAAGAAGAGGTCTTAAGGGACGCTCAGAACCTTAAAAAAGTAAAAAAGATTCTAAAAATGAAAAACCTGACTCCTGAAATCAAACTTCTTGCAAAAACATGGGAGAGAATTCTTTCTCAATGGGCGGTTGACGATACAAAAGTTAAAAAAATGATCGATAAAATGCAACCGGTAAAATCAGAAATTGAAAAGGCCTTTCACAGCTATCAGCACAGAGTTCCTCATATTGATAAAGAGAAATACAATGTCAAGAAGGATACATATTCAAGAAACGAACTTTACAACATTATGGCTGACAGTAACGACTGGGAAAGAAACAGACAGCTGTTCCTATCGGCACTTGAACTGGGTCCATATCTTATCGGTCAGAAGCATAAACCCGCAGATCTTATCGCGATGAGAAACGATTTCGCACGCAGGCAGGGTTTTAAAGACTTTATTGAGATGAAATACCATTATATGTTCGGCAAAACCACAGACCGGGTTTTCAAGGAATACTTTGAACCGATATTGGAAGCTACCCGGCCTCCTGCCAAAAAAGCCGTTGCAGAATTCAAGAAAAAGCAAAACCTTGAAAAATTCTTTCCCTGGCACATGAGCTATGCCCGCTTCGGACAAAACAAAATACTCGATCCATATCTTCCCCTGGAAAGGCTCGATGGGAGTGTAAGAGATTCTTTCAAAAAGATAGGATTCAATCTTTACGATAAAAAGAGATATGACTATGCAAACGATCTATATCCCAGAAAGAACAAATATTCTCACGGGGCATGCTGGCTCGTTCTTAATTCAAAAACCGTAATGGACGATTCCGGAAAAGAAATTTTCATAAAAGGCATATCAAGGTACGCCGCAAACTTCACAAAGGGCGGAATTGACGAATACGAAACCGCTTTCCATGAAACCGGCCACGCCGTTCATAATATGGAAGTTCGTCAAAGCTATACAGGGACGGCAAATGTAAATCTTCTTCAGGATTATTTTGCTCCCCTGATGGAAGGCATAGCAATGACTTTTGAATACCTAACCTACGATCCTGAATGGCTTCTTAAATACGGTAAAGGTTCGAAAAGAAAGATTAAAAAGGCTTACAGTGAATGGCTTGAAAAATCCATACCCTGGAGAGCCTTTAACATCAGAAGACAGCTTCTTTTCGTATACATGGAAAGAGATTTATACAAGAAAAAACCTTCAGAGTGGACAAAAACATGGTGGGATTATTCAAAAAATTTCCTTTTTACGGAAAAAGATGAAAAAACAGATTATGAAAAATATCCGAATTGGACAAGAATCCCTCACTACTGGGGAAACAACTCGGGAACATATCAGCAGTACATTATCGCCTACATGATAAGAGCGCAAACTTATGCCACGTTAAAAGCAAAACATAGGTCCATGCTTAAAAATGAACCCTGGGAGGAATTTACAAAAGCCTATCTTGCGCCGGGAAATACCGGTTACTGGGATAAGATGATAGTTAATCTAACAGGCGAAGAGTTAACTCCAAAATATTTCATGGCAGAGTTAACGGGTAAAAAGCTTTAACGTTAAATTTTGAGATTTACAGGAGGTTTCATGAAACGAAAAATTCTATCAGTCCTGACTGCAGTCATCTGCATTACATTTCTATCATCAGTCGCCTTTGCATGGACAGCAAATGTAAAAAAGCTTTTTGAAAACGACGAGTATCAAAAAGTTATTGATCTGACTGAAAAGTCAAAAAAGGACAGTTTCGCCAGAATGTTCCTTGCCTTTAGCCATCTTCAGGAAAGCGTGTTCAACAAGACAAAATACGATAAGGAAAAATTCAAGGGCTATATGATGTGGCTTGAGGCTAAATGCGGCATTGACGATATTGACAACATACTTTATTTCATAAATTTAAAGGATAAGCCCTATGTTGTTAAGGAAGCAAGAAAGCTTGCAAAGAAAACATTTAAAAACATCAGCAAAATGAACGACATCCCCAAGCTTATTAAATTTCTTAAATCATCCGATGAGGACTCGAGAAAACTTGCTCTTTCAACAATGACAAGGATTTTAAAGCCCAAAAGAAAATACGTAAATGAAGGCGGAACCATGAGACCCAACGACATACGCGTAATGGGATCACAGAATCTTATTAAATCACTGCTTGAGAATATTCAGGAAAAGCAGGCCCAAAAGGCCCTTCAGATAATCGAAGAACCCGTACTTCAGTATACGGGTCAGTATGCCGGCAATGAAACCGCAAAACTCGAAGTAAAAATCAACAAGACTATTGCCAAGAGAAAAAAGAAGTATCCCGATTCAAACTGGTATTCAGCAACAGGGAAAAAAAGACAATAGTTGTCATTACAGACAACAAAGAGACCGCGTAATCCCGACAAAATCATAAAAGGCCTTCCTGACGGAAGGCCTTTTTTTATAATATTTAAAGCGATGCCCCGGGATCTATGCCGGCCTCTTTAATCTCTTCGTTTCTTTCCTTAAGAAGCTTCTCTATATTAGCGAGAGTGGCTTTGGGAATCTCAAAATCTGCTGCCAGCGCCGTTTCCTCAATCTGGGAGGGTTTTCTGGCACCCACGATTGCAGAAGTAACCTCTTCCCTTCTCAGCACCCATGCAATTGCCAGCTGAGCGATTGTCCTACTGTACTTCTGGGCCAGAGGTTTTAGACTTTCTACAAACTTTAAATTTATACTGTAAAGAGGTTCAAAGAAATGAGCACTTTTTGTCTTTCTCCAGTCTTCATCGTCAAGCTTTTTTACACTGTCCTGTTTAAACTTTCCGGTCAAAAGACCTACCTGCAATGGGCTGTATGCTACAACTCCTATATTTTCCGATTTGCAGTAAGGCAGTATGTCCCGCTCAATATCCCTTTTAAGCATACTGTAAGGAGGCTGCAAAGAAGCTATAGGTCCGTGTTTTTTTATCTTTTTCATTTGAGAGACATTAAAATTCGATACACCTGCAAATCTTATTTTTCCCTCTTCCTTAAGCTTTACAAGCTCAGTCCATCCCTCTTCTATATCTTTCTGTGGATTTGGCCAGTGAATCTGATAAAGATCAATGTAATCGGTATTGAGCCTTTTTAAGCTTTGTTCGCATTCATTTCTTATGCTTTGCTTTTTTAAAACTCCGGCAATTCTTTTGTTCTCATCCCATGTTAGAGAGCATTTTGTAGCTAAAATTATTTTATCCCTCTTACCTTCAATAGCTTTAGCAACTACTTCTTCCGCATGGCCGAGTCCGTAAACGGCTGCCGTGTCTATCCAGTTAATGCCCATTTCCATCGCTTTTTGAATTGCTTTTACAGAGTACTCATCATCCTGAGGTCCCCATGAAAAAGCCCATCCGGTACCTCCTGTCGCCCAGGTACCGAAGCCTACTGTTGTTAATTCTAAATCTGTATTTCCAAGTTTTCTTTTTTTCATGTTTCCTCCTCTTCATAAAATGATTTTTACTGATCTAATCTTATAGCAGGAAAATTGCACTAAACAAGCCATAATGGGAAAAATCGTGCTGTTTAGACCTTGCGCGTTATTTTATTAAGCTTTATTATTAATAGGTTACATAAAAACACATAGTTTGTTGACATTTATTACACTATGCGTTATATGTGTCTCTTTAAAGAACAGATTTAGGGGATTAAAGTCATGAAAAGTAAGCACATTCTTAAGTTATCGATGTTAATCGTAATCATATGTTTTATTTCAATTTCATGCGTAACAAATGAAAAAGCACCTGAACCGGATCCGACACCTACACCCACACCCCCGGTTCCAAAACCGGTTCCCGTAGAAGGCGAGGAAGAACCCTTAAATGATTTCGTTAAGCAGGCATATGAATCTCATAAAGAAATTTGCTCCTCCGGAAAAGAAGATTCGCTGGTTCTGGGGCACGCCGGCATGATTATATATAACGAAGCCTATACGATTTTACAATGGCTATCCGAGATTAAAAAACTTAAGTTAAAAACCCTTCCCCCAATTTGTTCATACAGCGAAAATAAAGATACTAAAAACTCAACATCCAATCAAAGCGAAGTTTTATACTGGGATGATATAATGCACTCAATCGGACTGATGAGAAATTATCCTGAAAACGTATCTCTTCAAAGTCAGATATCCGGTAACAGTGAGGCTGCGGGATACTATACTTCAGGAAGCGAGCTAAAGGCCGTACTGGTAAACAAGAACGTAGGCTTTTCAGAGGATAATTACCATGTGCTTGTACATGAGCTTACACATGCGCTTCAGGACCAGAATTTCTCCAACACGGCCGTTAAATTCCCTCTGGGCGAAGACAAAACTTCTTTTGACCGGTTTATGGCCGGTAAAGCTATGCTGGAAGGAGATGCTACACTAACAACCGAATACTGGCATAGTCTTACTGACGATGATAAGGATGAATACGAAGTACCGTCCAATGAATTTTTCAGTGACTGGCCTGCATATTTCATAAAACACTACTTAAACGGTGAGAAAACAGAAAAAGAACTTGAAAAGGAAAAAACGCAGAATCAAAAGATAGAAAAAACCACTTATCCGCTGGAATACAACCGTTCTTCAATTTTATTCCAGTATTATGCGAGCATTCCTTTTTTGAAGCATAATATAGTCGAAGAATTTGACGCTGATAAAATTAACGGGTTGTTTAAGAAATTACCCGAATCTTCTGAACATATTCTTCATCCGCAGAAATATCTGGACTTAGAATCTCAAAGATCCTTCCCGCCGGAAATAATCTCTTCCTTAAATGAATTTTTTAAATCCAAAGGGATGGAAAACGTTGAAGACAATTATGAATACTTTAACTGGAAATCAATAGGAGAATTCGGTCTGGCTAATTTAATTGCACTTTACGATATAGACTTCCAGAAACTGGAAGACAGCGATTCTTATATTGTCACAAATAACGATGTTACACCATTTGACAACGCTGTCGGCTGGGATGGAGACAGCATACTGATTTATTCACCTACCTTGAAACGCTCCGAATTTGAGCCTGAAGACACGGTTTTTATTCTTCTTTCTTACTGGGATTCACAAAACGATGCCGGAAAATATTTTGAAAGACTCTCAGATGTAATAATGAAAAAATACGATACAAAAATTGAAGCGCTTAATAATGACAGCGGAGATATAAGAGAATTTAAATTAAATTTGGGTCCCCAGAAAACAAGGTTTATTCATATCGAACAGACTGAAGATCAGATTATAATGATAGAGAGATACAAAGACGAAATGTTTGATGATATTTACAAGATACTGTTCCCGGAATCTACAGATGTTCCCTTGGCATAGCAAATACGTTGTTTACCAGTCCTCCTCGCTCCATTCTTCTTCCTCTTCTCCGTCTTCAGCGTAATACTCATCATCTTCATACCCGTAGCTGTCTGAAGAGCCCACTTCCTGAACTGTTGTCAGACTTTTATGCACATACC
>CAYYBZ010000148.1:0-5796 GCA_964470285.1 uncultured Oligoflexia bacterium | reverse complement strand
CCTATTGATTCTTTCTGGCCTCTATTTCCTTTACGGCTTCCGGGTCCAGAGTCATTCCGAGCCCAAGATTCATTTCGGTGAGTATTTCCTTAATTTCATTTAAGGATTTTCTTCCGAAATTCTTGGTTTTAAGCATTTCACCCTCGGACTTCATTACTAATTCGCCGATATATTTAATGTTGGCATTCTGAAGACAGTTTGCCGATCTTACTGAAAGCTCAAGCTCGTCAACTTTCCTTAACAGATTTTCATTGAAAGCCGGCTTTTTGTCCTCTATTTCTTCCTGAACGGGTTCAGCAACTTCATCAAAATTAATGAAAAGGGTAAGCTGTTCTTTTAAAATCTTTGCGGAATACGCAACTGCGTCGTCAGGTTTAACCGTTCCGTCGGTCCAGACTTCCAAAGTAAGTCGGTCATAGTCGGTTCTCTGACCTACACGCGCCTGAGTTACGTTATAATTAACCTTTTTGACCGGTGCAAAAATCGAATCGATGGGCATCATTCCTACAGGCATATCCTCTTCCTTATTCTGATCGGCAGTCACGTAACCGCTTCCCATCTTAACAGTAAGCTCGATATTAAGTTTACCTTCGGAAGATAAGGTGGCGATATGATGATCCGGGTTAAGGACCTCAATATTATCATTAACTATTATATCCTTAGCTTTAACTTCCCCTTCCCCTTCGGCTTTAATAGTTATTTTCTCCGGACCGTTTGAATGCATTTTCAGCCGTAACTCCTTAAGATTGAGTATAATGTCCGTAACATCTTCCATAACTCCCTTTATGGTTGTAAATTCATGCTGAACTCCCTTGATCTGAATCTGCGTAACTGCGGCACCCTGCAGTGAAGAAAGAAGTATTCTTCTCAGGGAATTTCCTATTGTCATTCCGAATCCTCTTTCCAGAGGTTTGGCAACGAATTTGCCGTAATTGGGAGTTAAAGTCTCTTTTTCGATCTCTAAAGACTTTGGGGATATAAGATCTTTCCAGTTTTTATACATAATTAATGCCTCCGATTATATTGATTCAAATTTTATCTTGAATAGAATTCAACTATTAACTGTTCCTCTATAGGCATTGTTATCTCAGAGCGTGCTGGCATCGAGATAACGCTGGCCTTCATAGCGTCTTTATCTATGGTAATCCAGCTCGGAGTACCTCTTCTATCAAGATTCTTTAAAGCCTCAATTATCCTAACGACTTTTTTGCTCTTTTCCTTAACTTCGACACTATCTCCGACTTTCAAAATATAAGAAGGAATACTTACCTTTTTATTGTTAACATTAAAATGACCGTGCTTTACAAGCTGACGGGCCTCCTGTCTGGAATTGGCGTATCCCATTCTGAAAACAGCATTATCCAGTCTTCTTTCAAGCAATGATAAAAGGATTTCACCCGTAACACCTCTCATCTTTTCCGCTTTTCTTACATACAATTCAAACTGTTTTTCCAAAAGACCGTACATTCTTCTAACCTTCTGCTTTTCACGCAGCTGGACACCGTAATCCGAATGTTTGGATCTTGAAAGACCGTGCTGTCCCGGGGGATATCCCCTTCTTTCAATAGCGCATTTGTCCGTATAACATCTGTCGCCCTTTAAAAAAAGCTTTACGCCCTGTCTGCGGCATATACGGCACTGTGAATCTTTATATCTTGCCAAAATTTCCTCCTGATAATTTTTATTACATTCTTAACTATTTTGACTGCATTGCTTCGCCAGAGGCTTGCAATGTCAGCTTTATACTCTTCTTCTCTTTGGCGGTCTGCACCCGTTATGCGGAATAGGAGTAACATCTTTTATCATTGTTACTTTTAGACCTGCAGCCTGAACCGCTCTTAGTGCCGCTTCTCTTCCCGCTCCCGGACCCTTAATAAGAACTTCTACGGATCTCATACCGGATTCATAAGCCTTTTTGGCTGCCACTTCCGATGCTATTTGGGCCGCAAAGGGTGTGCTCTTTTTTGAACCTCTGAATCCCTGACTACCTGCCGAACACCATGAAACAACATTTCCCGAAGGATCTGAAATTGTAATAATAGTGTTATTAAAAGTGGCCTGAATATGCACAAGTCCCGTAGGAACAATCCTTTTTTCCTTTTTCCTCTTTGGAGCCTTAGTTTCAGGTTTATCATCACCTTTAGACTTATCTTCAGATTTCTGTGCATTTTTAGTCTTTGCTTCGGTTTTTTCCGAATCTTTAGCCCTGGTTTCGGGCTTCTCTTTGTCTTTAGCTTTTGTTTCTTCAGCCATTGTCTATCAACCTCCCTTGGTCACGGGCTTTCTGATCTTAATCGGTACGTTCTTTCTGGGACCCTTCCTGGTTCTTGAATTCGTATGAGTTCTCTGTCCTCTGACCGGAAGGCTCTTTCTGTGTCTTAATCCCCTGTAAGAACCGACTTCCATAAGCCTTTTAATGTTGGCGGTGACCTCTTTTCTTAAATCACCCTCAACCTTGTGTTCTTTCTGTATTATGTCTCTGACTTTTACCAGATCTCCCTCGACAATTTCGTCGGTTTTCACCGCCGGATTAACGTTGGCCTTTTCTAAAATCTTCTGAGCCATGGTTAAACCGATACCGTGAATGTATGTCAGTGCGACATCCATTCTCTTTTTTCTAGGAAGATCGACTCCTGCAATTCTTGCCACTTTTTATCTCCTTTCATCCCTGACGCTGTTTATGTTTCTTGTTGGGACAAATAACCCTTACAACGCCTCTGCGCCTAATGACCTTGCACTTATCGCAGATCTTCTTTACAGATGTTCTAACTTTCATAACTAACCTCTATATATTATTCTTCCCCTGCTTAAATCGTAGGGCGATATTTCAAGCTTAACCCTGTCCCCGGGCAAGATTTTTATGTAATGCATTCTCATCTTTCCCGAAATATGGGCTAAAAGCTTATGTCCGTTATCAAGCTCCACCCTAAACATTGCATTGGGCAATGTTTCTATTACTTTTCCTTCAACCTCTATGGGTTCTTCTTTGGGCATATATTCCTCAAATCTTACTTAAAATGTCCGGCCCGTTTTCAGTAATCGCTATTGTATGTTCAAAATGGGCCGATAAGCTGTTATCTTTGGTAACAGCCGTCCAACCGTCTTCCATTACTTCCGCTTCATAACTTCCGGCGTTCACCATCGGTTCTATTGCTAAAGCCATACCCTGTTCAAGCAGTATACCTCGAAGCGGTGGACCAAAATTCGGTATTTGCGGATCTTCGTGCATTTTTCTTCCTATCCCGTGACCCACAAAATCCCTTACCACCGAAAGTCCTTCTTTCTCAACATATGTCTGAATGGCATTCGAAATGTTTGAAAGTCTTGCCCCGACAACTGCTTTCTCAATACCTTCGTAAAGAGACTTTTCGGTTACTTCTAACAGCCTTCCTGCATCACTTGATATTTTCCCGACCGGGTAGGTTGCGGCCGCGTCTCCGCAAAAATCCCTGTAAATAACACCTATGTCTATACTTACGATGTCTCCATCCTTTAGCTTACGACCCGACGGAATACCGTGAACGATCTGTTCATTAACAGAGGTACAGATCGTAGCCGGATAACCCTTATACCCCTTAAATGCGGGGATAGCCTTCTTTTTGGTTACGTAATCATAACTTATTTGATCAAGCTCCAGGGTCGTGATGCCCGGCTCAATATGCTTTTTTAAAAGATCATGTAGCTCAGCTACAATTCGTGAGCTCTCACGCATAAGCTCTATTTCTTCTTTTGTTTTAAGCTCTATCAAAATCTAAGAACCCGAAAGAATTTCTTCAATTTCAGTTGAAATTTTATGTATCTCGTTTTCGCCTTTAATTCTTTTAAGAATGCCGTCATTTTCATAAAAGCTTAAAAGCGGTGTTGTTTGAGTTCTGTATGTTTCCAGCCTTTGTCTGATTGTTGAAATCTTATCATCATCTCTTTGAAAGAGCTCCCCGCCGCAATCGGCACATCTGTTGTCATCAACCGGAGTTCCGAAGTTAATATTAAAAATTTTACCGCACTTGGAACATGTTCTTCTGCCGGATAATCTCTTAATTATACTTTCATCGCTGACTTCAATGCTTAAGACAAAGTTGAGAGCCTTTTTTACATCAGACAGCATTTTTTTTAATATTTTTGCCTGTTCAACGTTCCTTGGGAATCCGTCCAGAATAAATCCCTTTACGCTTTCAGGCTTTGTTATTCTGTTTTTAATGAGCTCTACTACCAGATCATCGGGAACCAAAAGACCCTTGGTCATAAAACTTTCCGCCTTCTTACCTAAATCTGTCTCCTGCTTAACAGCTTCACGAAGTAAATCTCCCGATGAAATATGGTCAAGCCCGTAATGCTTGACAATATTTTCTGCCTGAGTACCCTTTCCCGCGCCCGGAGGTCCTAAAAGTACAAGATTCATCTAAGCTATCCTCTCCTGCCTTTAAACTTTGAACCCCTGGCGCCGTAGAAACCTTCATACCCGCGCTGGGTAAGATGAGACTCTATTTGAGCGACGGTATCCAGCGCAACTCCCACTACAATAAGTAAAGCTGTTCCTCCGAAATAGAAGGAAACGTCCGCCTGAGACAAAAGAATCATCGGTAAAACGCACACTGCCGCAACATAAAGAGCGCCGACAAGCGTGATTCTTTCCAAAACCTTTTCTATATAAACGGCCGTATTCTTGCCCGGCCTTATTCCGGGGACATATCCTCCGGATTTTTTAAGATTCTCCGCGACATCATCCGGATTAAGCATAATTGCCGTATAGAAGTAACAGAAAAATATAATCAAAATCACATAAATAAAATTGTAAAAAACGCTGTTTGGGCTTAACAAATTCTGTATCTGCTGCATGGCCATAGGAGAAAAGAAAAATGCAGCAACAGTTGAAGGAAATACCAGCAGAGATGACGCAAAAATAGGAGGAATAACCCCTGCCGTATTAACCCTTAAAGGAAGTACGGTTCCCTGCGACTGGAATATTTTTCTTCCGACAACCCTTTTGGGATGCTGAACAGGTATCCTTCTATGCCCTCTTTCAAAGAATATAATCACGCCTATAACAAAACACATAAACACAATAAGAAGAAGCACAAACATGGGTTTGAGATCCCCCCTGGAGATCTGTTCAAAGGTTGTACCGACGGCTGAGGGGAAATTTGCGACAATTCCCGCGAATATTATTAATGATATTCCGTTTCCTATTCCTCTTTCATTAATCTGCTCACCCAACCACATTATAAATGCCGTACCTGCGGTAAGTGTTATAACCGCAGTTATCTTAAAACCCCAACCTGGATTAATTACCAGATTTGATCCGGTAATATTGGAAGATGAAAACATACTTGCCAGTCCGAACCCCTGTATAAGACTTAAAAGTACGGTTCCATACCTTGTATACTGTGTTATTTTTCTGCGACCGAGCTCACCTTCCTTGTTAAGCCTGTCAAGGTAAGGAAAAACTACCGTCAAAAGCTGTAAAATAATTGAGGCGCTGATATAAGGCATTATTCCAAGTGAAAAAATCGAAAACTGCTGAAGAGCACCTCCGGCAAACAGATCAAAAAGACCGAAAAGAGTCGATGATTTTGTCTGAAAGTATTCCAGCATTGCCGATGTATCAACGCCGGGTGTCGGTACATGCGTGCCGATTCTATATACGCCCAGCATAAGCACGGTAAAAAGAATACGTTTCTTTAATTCGGGGATCTTTCCTATATTTGTAAAACCGTAGGCCATTAACCTATAACCTCCGCTTTGCCGCCGACCTTAATAATTGCATCGGAAGCAGATTTTGAGAATTTATGAGCTTTT
>CAYYBZ010000147.1:0-5805 GCA_964470285.1 uncultured Oligoflexia bacterium | reverse complement strand
CCGGCACAAACTGTAAAAATGCTGTCAACCATGTAAAGCTTGGTTTTAGTTTTGAAAACTTCCATGTTGTTTAGATGCGGAATGGAGTTTTCGAAATCGGAGTGAAAGTTCTCAGGATTCTGTATGCATCCGTAATTGTTTTTCATGCATGCCGTAATTCCTGAGGCTTTGTGATTTTTTAAAACGGCAAAGTTAATCATGTAGTCAATCGCATTAAGTACAATTTTACTTAAGTAGGTTAGTCCTTCACCCAAGCAGCAAGGTAGTTCTTCATATCCCGGTCCGGTTTTATTGTTTGTTGAAGCATAGGTGCCGTAACAGCGGACTCCTAAATAATCTTGGGTAAAGCCGCAAACCTCAAGTTCATCCGTTCTTCTGTTGCCGGATTTACAATGTCTATGAAGAATCACTTCGGAACATTTTCACCGGCCTCCCATAGCTCAGATGCATACTTAGCGGAGATAAACGCTCATCCTAAAATAGCCAACAAACAGATTTTGGTCGTACTCGATGCCATATGGGGAAGTTACGGCTGCTGCAGTTCAACTAACTGGTGGATGAATAAAATACTTATGGGCAAAAAAGCCATTTCAGTCGATTACTGGGCGGCTAAAGATATTATCGAAGCGGCAACTGCTACCGGAAGCGGTGGAATGGGGTCCACTGTCTACTGGTCAAGGGTTCAATCCTGGTTTAGCGAGGCTAATCTGGGAATATCCTGGGCAGATGTACAAAATCCGTCTTTATTTATTGAAAACTGCTCAACCGATACCGTTCCGCCAAAAGCTCCGACTAATCTAACTGTTACGCCTTCTTGATATTAACCGGCGGTTTGACCGGAACATGAACTCCCGCATCCGGCTGAGCATCCAAAACAATGTCCGGCGGTTTTAATTCTTCTTTTCATGAATTTTTTCATATTGAGATTTTTTATATTGAATACTTCAAAACATTCTTCTGATTGCAGTCCGAGCATTTGGTTAAAGTCGCAGTCATAAACTTTTCCGTCCCATGATACCGAAATAGTGTTTCTGCACATCAAACCTTCGATAGTAGCAGGGTTAAATTCCTTAATAAGTCTCTCCATATAGTTATCAAAATTCCCCGATTCTGTTAACCATTTGAGATATCGGGCAATCGGCATGTTGTTAAGCGTGATCAATCTATCGAAGCTGACGCCGTATTCCTCAATAAGGGTTGATTTCCACTCCTTTTCAATGGTTCCCTGATCAGGAGATAAAAATGCCCCTGCAGGATTACTCATTATAGTAAGAATTCTATTTTTATCCCCTTTTCCGTAACCGGCATCATTTAGTTTTTTAATGGCTTTAATCGAGAGTTCATGAACCCCGTTCCCTCTTAAAGCATCCGTGCTTCGCCTTCTGTAGTGGGGGAGGGAACAGACAATTTCCACTTTTCTCTGAGCGAGCCAGTCCGGCAAAAATTCAAAATCCTTAAGCAGCAGTATTGTAAGATTGCAGCGGTCTATTACATGTTTGCCTCTTTTAATCGAATTGTCGACAAGGTATTTGAAATTAGGGTTTAGTTCAGGAGCACCTCCGGTTAAATCAACCGTATGGCATTCTGTCAGGTCCAAGGCATTTAAACAATGATCGGCCGTTTCACGACTCATCACTGCATCGGATCGCTCGGGCCCGGCATCAACATGGCAGTGTTTGCAGGACATATTGCACAATTTGCCAAGATTGATCTGGAAAATCTCAAGTTTAGCCGGCTTAAGACAATCCCAGCCATGCTTGGCGAGGGTGCTTTCAAAAGTTATCTCTTTGCCTGAATACTTGGTAGAATTTAGATCATTAATCGTATTTTTATTTATTTTACTCATAACCGATAACTGATAACTCTTTTACATTCCTTTCTTCTTTGTCTGTTCAAGCATTTGAAGTCCGTGAACAAGAGATGCCCCGCCTCTTATTGCTGCCGCAACATGTACGGCCTCGGTCATCTGTTCGATGTCGGCGCCCTTTTCCAATGAATCATTTGTATAGGCATCGATGCAGTAAGGACACTGAACGGCATGAGCAACGGCCAGCGCAATTAAGGCTTTTTCCCTTGGGCTTAAGGCTCCCTGTTCAAATACACTTGTATAATATGAAAAAAACTTTTCAGCCAGTTCCTTGTTTCCTTCGCCGATCTCGGGAAACTTTTTAAGATGTTCTTTACTGTAGTAATCTGACATAATTACCTTCCTTTTTATGATTAAATTAACTTCTGTACCATTTTGAAAGTGTTTTAGGTGAAATACCCAGTATATACCCAAGAATTATTGCCTGATTGATCAGGCTTGTTTTAAAAACTCCCTTGCCTGCAAATCTTCTCGGAGATGTAAGTGCAGCAGCGTTTAGTGTTACTATTTTGCCCCTGTTTTTCAGTCTGGAAATAAATTCAAAATCCTCCATTATGGGGATGTCGAGAAAACCGCCTATTTCAAAGAATAATTCCCTGTTTAGGAATATTCCCTGATCTCCGTAAGGTAATTGCAGATTCCTGGATCTCCAGTTTGCCGTGGTTTCGATGACTTTCATTTTCCATTGAGAGTGATCAGTGGCAAAAGAAAAGGCACCGGCGGAGATTTGAGGATTTTGTAAGGATAATCTTATCAGATCATCGTAATTGTTTGGCAGTAATGTGTCGGCATGTAGAAAAAGAAGTATTTCGCCTTTGGCACGGGAAGCTCCGACATTCATCTGGGCAGCTTTGCCTTTTTCGGTAACCAGAATTTTCGTATTAAAATTTTGTGCAATTCCAAGAGTAGAGTCCGTGCTTCCACCGTCTGAAATGATAATTTCAACTGCAAGACCTTCGCTTATTCTTTCAAGGCATTTTTCAATATATTTCTCTTCGTTAAATGTGGGGATTATTACGGATATTGCCTTTTCACCGAATCTCCCGAATATATTTTCCATATCCCATGATTCAATATCCTCAGGTCTATCTATGTCTGAAAGAGTATTAAGAAAATGGCAGTTCATTCCCAGTTCAAACGCCTTAAATTTGGTTTTTGAGAATACAGTAGATGTTCCCCATGAAATATTTTTGAAAATTTCAGGCACAGGTTTCTTAAGTCCGATAAGATAGTAACCTCCGTCTTTAGCAGGACCTAAAACAATATCCTTTGAGTCCAGATTATTAAAAGCGTCAATTATTAACTCGGGTGTGAGAGAGGGTATATCACTTCCGATTATTACTGTTTTGCGATAACCCTCCTCATAAGATTTTTGAAATGCTAGAGCCATTCTCTCACCAAGATCTGAACCTTCCTGGGATATTATTTCATGATGAGACCCGAATTTTTCCCGCATAAGTTCCGAAGAAGGTCCCGTAAAATGAATTTCAGTATTAAGATTATTCTTGGATGCGGCCTGATAAGATGTTTCCACGGCATGTCTTGTAAGAAGCTCCTGTAAATGTGCGGCTTTCTCCTCGCCCAATAAAGGGATCAGACGTGTTTTTGTCTTACCCGCTTCCGGATATCTTGTAAAAATTATAAGCTTGTTATTCATCTTATTAAGGAAAACCAACTTGTAAAAAGATTCTTTATAAACGGTCTTAATCTTGTTCGGTTATATGCATCAGCTGCTTTTTTAATAGCTTCGGTCTGAGTAGGGTAGGGGTGAATAACGTTCGAAATAGTTCCCAGTCCGATATTGTCTGCCATTGCCACAGATATTTCACTTATCATATCTCCTGCATGTGATGCAACGATTGTTGCGCCAAGTATTTTATCGCTCCCCTTTTTGACATGTATCTTTATAAAACCCGTATCTTCGCTGTCGGTAATTGCTCTGTCCACCTCGCTCATGCTTATCGCAAATGTGTCAATTTCAATTCCTTTTTCTTTCGCCTCATTTTCATACATTCCAACGTGTGCAATTTCGGGGTCCGTATAAGTACACCATGGAATGTTCTGAGCTATTTATAAATAATGACCGATCTTAGTTTTAATATGTTTCAAAAATTTGCATAACCAAATAATGTTAGGAGTTAGTAACTTAAAATATCCTAATATTAAAAGATTATATAGTGTATTATTTCCACATTCCAATTAACCTTTGTAACTTATTGAAAATATAGATAAACGATGACCGTTATGTCGGGAGCGACAATCGCACCGGCACTACCGAGTATAAGTGCAAATTTTTCCACAACGGCAAATACCGAAACGCTTACAAAGCTTTTACTTAGCATTACTGCCTTGTTTATAGCCATATCGGGACCTTTTGCGGGTTATCTTGCAGATCGTTAAGGTAATGGGTTTCATAGGTTCCGCAAACAGTTTTGGCGGTGTTATTTTCCTTCTTTTGGGAGGGTTTTTATCAGATATATCCTGGCGAATGCCATTTGCAATCTACCTAAGCTCTCTTATCATGCTGCCTTTGATAATCAGGTTTATAGACGAGCCGAGTTTCCATAAATCGCAAGAAGTTTCATTGACTTTAGGTAAACCTGTAAGAGAGTTAATCAATCTATTTGCTGTTTATCTTTTGGCATTTGTTAGCACTCTTATTTTCTATCTAATTCCTACTGAATTACCTTTTTATTTGTCACTTGCGGGGCTTTCCATTTTTATTTATCTGATTATTGCCTGTGCATTTTTATTAATTTCATGTTCAAAGACGTATTTTCATATACTTTTAGCTATGATACTTAACGGAGCGGGGATAGGTCTTATGTTCCCTAATTTAAATATGTGGGCGGCAGAATTTTCAAATGAAAGCAATAAAGGGAAAGTTTTGGGTGGATTAACAACAGGAATATTCCTGGGTATGTTTGCATCACCGTTTTTCTCAAAACTGATTAAGATTATATTTACAAAGGCGAATGTTTTTCTTTATGCATCATTTGTTTTATTTGCTTTATGTGTCGTTTTGTTTGTACATGTCATTTTAAAAAGACAGAACAAAAAGGAAATATAAGTGGATGTTTTTCTCATAACAATTCAAATTCTTATCATTTTTGAATCGTTGAACTGGTTTTTGCAGTTAACTTTGTCGGTTTTAACCGCATTAAGAGTGCCCTCGATGGACAGTGTAAACCCTGACCTTAAAAACTGGCCGACTCTTTCCGTGATAGTTCCTGCAGCGAATGAGGAAAGGAGCATCGAAGCCGCAACAAGGTCAAAAATATGCACCGATTATCCCTGTGTCGAATTTATTCTTGTTGATGACCGTTCATCAGATTCGACAGGTAAGATAATGGATGAAATATTTAAGAATGATCAAAGACTAAAAGTAATTCATATAGACAATTTACCCGAAGGTTGGCTTGGAAAGTTAAACGCAATGAATGAAGGATTAAAAGTTTCAAACGGACAATGGATTCTTTTTTCTGGCCTCTTGGTTCGGCGTTCTGTGTTTTCATGACTATTCGTGCCGCGTTTATAGGCAAGCATGCAGGAGGTATAACATGGCGGGGTACTTTTTATTCAGAAAAAGAATTGCGAGAAGGACAACGTTACAAGCCTTGAAATTATCCGGGCCTAATCGAAATTGGAAGAAGAAAAAGACCTTACTTTTTTTTACCGACAGGCATTAACAGTAGCGGAGCCTCATCATTATTCATTTTAAGGATTTTCTTTACTTCATTGTCAAAGAATGCCCCTATCATGACTGTCCCGAGGCCGAGTGCCTGGGCCTGAAGATGTATGTTCTCACCGGCGGCTCCAACCTCGATATTGACATATCTTTGGGCCCTTTCGCCGTATTTCTGGGCGGTTCTGGCATGTACGGCAGCTATGACTATCACTGCCGGTGCATTTAGTACCGGTTTTTGTGTCGTTCCTTT
>CAYYBZ010000146.1:5382-5817 GCA_964470285.1 uncultured Oligoflexia bacterium | reverse complement strand
ATTTTTTACAGTTAATGCATGTGTTCTCGTTTCTTACGATTTTTGTAGGAGATAGTTTGGAAACAATTGCAAGAAATGCACCCATAGGGCAAAAATACTTGCACCAATTCTGGGGGATCCAGATGGAGCCAAACACTCCGACTGTAAGAAATAATGTTCCGATCAGAAATTCATCATAAAGTTCATCGATTCCTGCAGCAATATGGCCGTAAGCTGCCCATGGATCATAGGGCGCAAAAACAAGTTCACCCGTTTTCCATGTAAAATAAATTATTAGGACCAAACCCGCATACTTTACCTGTTTCAGGGCAAAATCATATTTTACTGACAACGGATTTTGCCTGATTTTTACTTTTCTTCCAAGCCTTGTAAAATACTCCTGAAGCGTTCCAAGCGGACATATCCATCCACAAAAGGCCCTTTTCAAAACAATTG
>CAYYBZ010000146.1:0-5372 GCA_964470285.1 uncultured Oligoflexia bacterium | reverse complement strand
AATTGCCATAATTATCGTTGAAATAAAAAGAATCATAGTTGCAGGAAATATTTTCTTTATATAGGTGCCGGAAGCAATAAGTTTAAACAGTGATGCAAGACCTCCGAAGGGACAAAAGGCATGAATAGACGGAGCACCAAGGACTCCTTTAAGTATATGAACAACTGCGAAATACGTTGCGAGGACAAGAATCCCTGTTTTAATTAATGTTTGCAGCTTTCTAACATTTTTGTCATTCATATCTAAGTAAGTTTAGCTTTTCAGATCAATTTTTTTGTCTGAATCCGTTTTCCTAAGAAGATAATGCGAAATGGCTTTATAAAGTGTTGTAACGGCAAGAATTGAGCAATGAATATGATCAGCGGGTAAATCTTTTAAGTTATACAGCACCTCTTTTGAAGATATTCCCAAGGCATCTGAAACCGATCTTTCTTCGGCTAAAATTGAAGCAACTTCTGCGCAGGCAACAGATGAAGAGCATCCGCTTGTTAAAAACCTCACCTCTTTTATTATTTCATTTTTAATAAGAAGGAAAAATATCATCTCATCACCGCATGGCCCTTTAACATAAGCTGAGCTTGTTGCAGGATGTATCTCTCCGACATGCCTTGCATGCATTGAAAGAGTATGAAAGTTTCCCGATTCAAAAATTTCTCTCTTCATTATTTCTGTTTTATTAGATTTCTCTTCCATAAGTAGTAACTTTCACAAAATATCTGTTTATTTTACTTTAGTCTTTCCCATAATTTGCGTATTTTCTCGGAAATTTTACTTTTGTTCTTTATTACAACCGGACGGCCCGCTGCCAGAGATTCCACCACATCCCTTGAAAAAGGCAGCTTGGCAAAAATTTCTACACCTTTTCCCGAGCAAAACTGTTCTATTCTTTGTGTATTAGAATTGTTTATATCGAATTTATTTATAACTACACCGCATTTAATCTTAAAATGATTCGCAAGCTCTATTACTCTTTCCATATCGTGAATTCCGGAAAGAGTCGGCTCAGTTACAATTAATGCAAGATCAACACCGCTTAAGGAAGCTATTACAGGGCACCCTATACCAGGGGGACCGTCTATAATCACATAATCTAATCCATCTCTTTTTGCTATGTTATGCGCTTCTTCGCGAACCTTAGAAACCAGCTTGCCCGAATTTTCTTCTGCAATACCAAGCCTTGCATGCACCAAAGGTCCGTATGCTGTATTTGAAACAAACCATTTGCCGGCAAGATTTTCCTCCATGATAATTGCTTTTTCCGGACATATATTGGCGCATAAAGAGCAGCCTTCGCATCCGGTTTCATCAATTATAAAATCGTCGCTTATCGCATCAAACCTGCAAACCCTCAAACATTCCCCGCATTGAGTGCACAGGTCGCTTTTAATTTTTGCCGTTTTACCGCTTCTGAATTCATTGTCTTCAACTACCTTAGGATGTAAAAGCAGGTGCAAGTCCGCAGCATCGACATCGCAGTCAACCATTACCCTTTCTTGAGCAAGAACAGCGAAAGAGGCAGTTAATATTGTTTTACCCGTACCACCCTTACCGCTGATAATGAGTATCTGCTTCATTTTCAACAAAAGCTCCTCTTAATTGTTTCGAACATACCCTTAAATTTTTCTACATATTGCTTTTTATGATCTACGAGAAGTTTACCCGAGGAGTAAAGTTTGGCGATTTCCCTGTCAAAGGGTATTTCCATAAGAATTTTGATACCGTTAGAATCACAAAAGCGCTTTGTTTTATCATCTCCTATATCACATCTGTTGATAACAACACCGAAAGGAACTTTTAATTTTTTAAGAGCCTCAACCGCAAGCTCCAGATCATTAAGACCGAAAGGAGTAGGTTCTGTAACAAGAATGCAGTAGTCGGTTCCTCTGACTGCAGCTATAACAGGACAGGATGTACCCGGAGGGGCATCAATAATTATCGTTTTTCCGGGTGATATTTTTTTTCTTACCTGCCTGATAACGGGAGGAGCCATTGTTTCACCGACATTGAGTACTCCGCGAATAAATGAAATACGTCTTGCTGTTCCCTTTTCAACTTTGCCGGTTTCTCTGTTCACTTCGGTTATCGCCTTCTCGGGACAGAGCTCAAAACATGCTCCGCAACCGTGACAAAGGTTGGGAAAAACTAATACACTACCTTTAACTTTATCCCCCGGTTTAATAACTGCAAGCGCATTAAACTCACACACTTGTCTGCAAACTCCGCAATAATTACATTTTTCATTATCTATTACCGGAATCGGAATAAAGGAAGGGGACGTCTCCTCTACAGCAGGCTTAAGAAAAATATGAACATTTGGCTCTTCCACATCACAGTCAACAAGCTCTACATTCTCAAGACACATCGCTAAATTAACTGCAATTGTAGTTTTTCCGGTTCCACCCTTACCGCTTGCAACAGAAATAATCATATTTCAGCTTTCCCTTATTATTACTTCAGCTATTCGCGCATCATTCTGACTTTGCATTTTGGACATGTAACGGTTGAGCAGGGAATTCCTGCTACGTGACTCGTTTTTTCCCCGCATGACGGACATATGCAAAATCCGCCTGCACCCGCACCCGCTTGATTCCTGCGCATTCCACGACCGCCTCCTCTGTTTCCTCTTCCTGAGCCTCCACCGCGCGGACCTCTTCCATCTTTATTCGGCATTTAAACCTCCAGATTAAAAAAACAAATATTAGCTTTTAGCCTTTAAGCCTGAGTGAGAATCAACTGTCGGACCGTTTTCATTTTTAAGCGTTCCGCTTTTAAACTTTTCAACCGCTTCTCTAATTTTTCCTGAAATTCCGGTAAAAATTTGAATACCTGCGGCATTTAGCGTGTTAAAAGCGTTTGGCCCGACATTACCCGTAAGAACAGCCTTTACATCCTTTGAAGCCATCAACTCCCCTGACTGAATCCCTGCTCCTCCACCGGATTCAGTATTAGGATTTTTAAGGGCTTCAAAATCAAACGAATCCGTATCTACAATAATAAAATATTTACATCTTCCGAATCTCGGATCTACATTTGAATCCAAATTCTGTTCTTCGGATGTTATACAAATCTTCATATCAATTCTCCTTCAGTTACAATTATTCTCCTCATGATCATGACCTTCGGGATGATCACAGACATTTTTCTCAACTCCATAACCCTTTCCTGCTCCCGGCTTGCATAGGCTTTCACCGCCTTCAAGATTACCCTTAACTAATTTGTCAACCGTATCTTTTACTGTTCCGCTAATACCTATAATGGTATCAATACCGTATTGAGCAAAAAACTGCTGGGCCCTGCCACCCATTCCTCCGGCTATAATACACTTAACTCCCTTGTCATTTAAAAATTCAGGAATTAGACCCGGAGTATGACCGGGATTATTTATTGTTTCCTCGTAAACAATCTGGCTATTTTCGATATCGACAATTGTAAATTGCGGACATCTTCCAAAATGGGCAGATACAAAATCACCGTCAGTAGATATTGCTACTCTCATATTTTCTCCTCTTTTTTCAGTTCAATTTTTAAATCCGTAGAAATCGGCTTTACAAACTTAATCTTTTTTCTCTTTTGAGCCATCAAGCTCTTTTAGTCTTTTCTGTATGTCTTCCATTTCTCTTTTAAGAATTTCGTTTTCTTCCTTTAACATCTCTTTTTCTTCATCTGCAGTGATTACCGCCGGATAGGACTCATCATATGCATAGCCTCCTCCGTAGCCTCCCCTGAAGCCTCTTCCCATGCCTCTTCCCATACCTCTTCCAAAACCACGTCCTCTGCCAAATCCTTTGCCAAAGAATCTATTTATAAAATTTCTGCTTCTGGAAGCCGGCTGAGCGCAATAACCCATGCCTCTTCCAGTCATTGAACCTTGTCCTCTCGGTCCTGTTCCGTCAAATCCCGGCATATTATTTTCCTCCGTTATTGTTATTGGTTTTCATTTTCATTTTGTAAGTAAAAATTTTTATCCTTGTTTTTTATTTATCTTTATTTTTGCATTCGTTGCATATTCCAAAAAACTGTATTTCATGGTTAGTAATTTCAAAATTGTATTTTTCAGATAATCCTTTTTCTGTTCTGTTTAAAAGTTCTACTTCATCATCGATAAAATCCTTATAATTTATAATTCTTTTACATTGTGTACATACAAGATGATGATGATGATTAGGACCTCTTGAACTCTCAACAAGCTCATATCTTGACCTGCCGTCACCGAAATCGAATTTGAACACTGCTCCCATATTTACAAGCATATCAAGAGTTCTGTAAACGGTTGTTAACCCTATTGCGGGATGCGTTTTATGAACTATCATATAAATGTCTTCAGCACTTAAGTGCTCATCTGTATGTGATAAAACCTGAAGCACCACCTCTCTTCCCACAGTCATTCTAAAACCGCATTGCCTTAACCTGCCATGCCATCTATGACGACCCGATTGATTTTTTACGTTCATAATTTAATCTTAATGAAAATGGTTTTCATTGTCAATAATATTTTTGTGTTGCATATTCAAATACTTATTAAAACAGATCTATAACTTCATTCACTTTTTCAAATGCTCATAATAGCTATCAACATTATATAAAGCCGCAAGTGGATTATGTCCCAAAACCCTGTCCTTTGCAGCTAAAACTGTAACCGGAGCTTTAGAATATTTAAAAAAAAGTGAATCATGCCCTACACATAAACCAAGTAAAATATTAAAATCCGTTTTTTCACCGTTAAGCACTTTTGCCTGATTTATCGGATTGCACATAGACTCATACTCTCCAATGCGGACCTTTTCGTATTCTTTAAGCCCCAGAGTTTCTTTTGGAAGAGATCCTGCTTTGCATATAACTGAAACTACCTCAAAATCATGACCTCTTAAAATTCTATGAAGAGTTTTAGCCTCATTTTTCATACCGGAACAAAAGGCAATTCCAAGCTTTTTAAATTTCATCTTTTTTGCAAATTCGCATATTTCTTCCACCCGGGTTTTTATACACTTTTTTACAAAGGGCTTTTTGTCGCGATCGTCATAGCACTCGGATTCCTGAATTGAAGCCTGTCTGGCAAATTCCCTAATATCATTTTTTTTATATTCTTTAAGCGTTTCTTCAAGAATTTCCTTATGCCTCAAAGTCGGACAAAATGAAGGGCCTTTACCATTTTTGATTCTACATGCCCTATCCTTTACATTTATTTCACAAATTGCACAATTTATGACATTTTTATTCAATTTTGATCTCCAATTTAAGGGATTAACTGCATTTACATAGCTAACTACGTTTTGTAGGTCAAGAATTTATCAAATTATTAACATAATATTTATTTTTCTTGGCATATAGCTAAGTTCTTGGTAAAAGCCATGTTTTAGCTAAGTTAGACTTTA
>CAYYBZ010000145.1:0-5974 GCA_964470285.1 uncultured Oligoflexia bacterium | reverse complement strand
AGAATTATTCTTTGTCCCTATTTTTGAGAAGACCTCACATCCCCTGTTAATAATGTGGGGTATATTGGCCCATGTTTCGACGTTATTTATTGCGGTTGGCTTGCCGTCAATTCCTTTTTCAACGGGAAACGGGGGTCTTTGCCTGGGTTCCCCCATCGTACCTTCTATAGATCTTACAAGGGCCGTCTCTTCGCCGCAAACAAACGCCCCGGCACCCCTTACTATTCTGACATCAAACGAAAAGTCATCCTTACCCATTATTTTTTCGCCAAGGAAACCGAGAGACTTAGCCTGCCTCAGGGCTATAACAAGATGTTTTATCGCCAGGGGATATTCGTTACGCACATAAATGACCCCTTCGGTAGCACCTGTAGCAAAAGCCCCTATAATCATGCCTTCTATTATGCTATGCGGGTTACCTTCAAGAAGGCATCTATCCATGTAAGCACCCGGGTCTCCTTCATCGGCATTGCAAACAAGATATTTACCGTTATCCGAGCGTGACCTTGTAAGAAGCTCCCATTTTATACCGGTAGGAAATCCTGCTCCCCCTCTCCCCCTAAGGCCGGATTTTTTTATTTCTTCTATTATTCTTCCGGGCTTAACCTTAAAAATCTCTACAAGAGCGCGGTAACCCCCTGCCGCAATATAATCGCTGATATGAATGGGATCGATATCTTCATTCATGCTCAGCAGTGTTCTTCTCTGCGCCCTGAAAAAGGGAATATCTGACTGCTTTTCAAAGGTCTTCCCGTTACTCTCCAGCCTGTAGAGCATATCTGTTAAAATTTCACCCTTTAGCAAGGCATCAATTATTCTTTGGATATTTTCAGGCCCTATTTTCGGATAGAATATTTCCCCGGGTTTTATAAGTATTGATGGTTCCATCTCGCAAAATCCATGGCATCCGGTTATTCTAAGATTGATTTTATCCGTCAGTCCGCGCTCCAGTAGTTCTTTTTTGGAAGCCCTTATCAGTTCGTTTGCACCGCTTGCCTGGCCGCATGTCCCTGCGGAGATTATTATGGTTGGATTTCCAGAATTGTGATTTTTGATTATTTTTTTCCTGTAACTCTCAAAATCTTCAGGTTTCATAATCTTTAACATTTTCTGTGTCTTTCCCCTTAAATTCAATGACTCTTAATTCAATTATCAATTTCATTACTATCGAGCACAAGCATATGCTCCCCACATCCCTTTCTTGAACATACTCTGATTAGACCACCCCTGCCTACCATCAAAGGAACCATCGGGGCTTCGCACTTCGCACAGTCTGTTGAGCTGATAAGCTCAGCGTGGCAGAAAGGGCAGAAAAAATTAACTATAGTATCCTTGGGAATTTCATATTCGGATTCAACTGAATGGCTCCCATAAAGCGAGGAAAGCCTCAACCATCCGTGTTTTTTACCGAAAGCAACCGTTACCCTTACCGCAGAATGGCCATCTATTTTGTTTTCCATATCCATAAGGGAATGATTACATTTGGAACAATTCACATTAACAGGGAAAACCGTTCCATTGGAATCTCTCCCTGTGTAGTCAAACCCCTCTTTTACCTGCTTGATAATGCCTCTTACTTTGGTTTTTTTTACGTGCGAAAAATAATGGCCGTCAACCATTACAATCGGACCAAGCGCACATGCACCAAGACAGTTTACCGTCTCAAGGGTAAACTTCCCGTCTTTTGTAGTTTCGCCCGATTTAATCAACAGCAAATTCTCAAATTCTTCGGCTACTCCGGGTGCGTTGTGAACATGACATGCTGTACCCAGACAAACTGAGATTAGATGTTTCCCGCGGGGTTTAAGGCTGAAAGATTTGTAAAAAGTTGCGACCCCATAAATGTCCACAAGGGATTTTCCTGTTTTCTGAGATACGGCCTCAAGTGCTTTTTTGGGGAGATAACCGCATTTTGATTGAATCTCTTCAAGTATGGAAATTAACCCGCCCTTTCGTGATTTAAATTTTTCTACTATCTTTCCTACTGTTTCCTCATTCATAAAATCTACCCGATTAAAATATTTTATTCGTAATCCTCGCAATGCCACACACCGCCCATCGGCCTAGGATGCTTGCAGCTCTTTCTGACCGAGCAGTTTACACAAAGTCCTATAGGATTTCCCCGTTCATCATTGACTTCTGCACTATCCAATTCGGATCCTATATTCTGAACGTGTTTTTGAAACGGTTTTGTCGGGGGATCAATAGAATATTCGAACTCTTCACAGTAATAAACGGGGTTGCCGTTCCTCTTTCTTCTTACGCACTCATCGCCGTAAATACATGTTGCGCAAAGATCGTTGTATTTACCGTGTTCATCCATAAAATTTGTTTATATTCTTAAAGATAGCTTTCGCAAAACTGAAGTCCACTGTGAGTTTTTTTTACCGAACAAATTTCTTTATCTTCGCAGTTCATGCAAAGACCTTTTGATTCGCCGTAGTCATATTCCGAGGTTAAAATAATGTTTTTGTCCTTTAATTCATCACTTTCATATTTATATTTTTTTTCAGGACTTGAAGCCAGCTCGTACTCCTCGCAGAAATTCACAACCTGATTTAAATTCGAAGAAAAGCCGCAATTTCCTTTGTTTACACAGTTAATACAAATGCCTGATTCTTTCATTTCTGTTCTCCTCCCGTTTAATTATGTCGGAATAGAATTTTTACAAAACCTCACAAAGCTTAAGCAATCTGTATGCCAGAAATGAAAAAAGGTAAATTTACGGAAATGTAGAGTATAAGCTTTTGATTTATTTAATTATTATTTGATAATAAAAACGGAATTATATGAATTGTTAAAACAAACTGATCTTATTCAAGAAAAATTCATTGAGTATTTTTTCTCCGGCGGGGAGATATTCCCCCTCAGAATTCATGAAATTTGTCTGTTCTTAATTTTTTCCCGTAGTGTTTTTCTGTCTATCCCGAGTATCTTGGATGCCTTGGTTTTGTTACCGTTAACGCTTTCAAGCACAGTTTTGATATATTCCGCTTCAACTTCAGCAAGGGTTCTGTCCAATCCCGAAACCCTTGGGAGAGATGCTTTCATGTGCCTTGGAAGATCAGTAACGTCGATAGTGTCACCCTCTTTCATAACAACGAGCCTTTGTATCATATTTTCAAGCTCTCTTACATTTCCCGGCCAGTTATATTTTTTCATTACGGAAAGCGCTTCATCCTGGAATTCGGGTATTTTCCCTCTGTTCCCGTTTGAAAACTTGTTTAGAAAATGGCGTGTTAAAAGGAATATATCATCTCCCCTTTCTCTCAAAGCGGGGACATTAATGTTAATTACATTTAACCTGAAAAAAAGATCTTCCCTGAAAGACCCCCTGCGGACCATCTTTTCAAGATCTTTATTGGTAGCTGCTATAATTCTGATATCTGCCCTGTTGGATTTTGTCGCCCCCACCATGGTTATTTCTCCGTCCTGAAGCACTCGAAGAAGTTTAACCTGCATTTGGAGGGAAGTTTCACTTATCTCATCAAGGAATATCGTACCGCCTTCTGCGGTTTGAAAAAATCCGGCCCTGGTTTCCGTCGCTCCGGTAAATGCTCCCCTTACATGACCGAAGAGTTCGCTCTCTAAAAGGCCCTCGGGAATGCCTCCGCAATTAACGGGTACAAACGGCGCCCGCCCTCTTTTGCTCGAATAGTGAATCGCTCTTGCAACCAACTCTTTACCTGTGCCACTATCACCGGTAACTATAACCGTCGCATCGCTTTTGGATGCCTTTTCAATTTCATTATAAATTCTTCTCATTACAGCGGATTTCCCTATTATTCCCTTAACTTTCTCGGGTTCATTCCCGATATCGTTTAATTTTCTTCTGATATCCAATTTTTTTAAAGCTGATTCAACCGCGCTAAAAAGTTCTTCATCGGTAAAAGGTTTGCTAAGATATTCTTCAGCGCCCGCCTTAACGGCTTTAACCGCACCTTCGACAGTAGCATAACCGGTTATCATCATAACCTGAGTATCGGGTTTATTTTCTTTAACATATTTTACAAGATCCATGCCCGAACCTTTCGGCATTTTTAAATCTGTTATTACAACATCAAGTTCTACAGAATCAATTAATCTTAGGGCTTCATCAACATTGTTTGCGGCATGAACAACATATCCGCAACCTGACAGGTTTCTGTTAAGAAGCTCGAGCGTATCTAAAGAATCGTCCACTATAAGCATTTTTCTGTTAATGTTGTCCGTATTCATATTAATAACCCGCTTATCTACTCTTTTTTATTAAAGGGTAAAAAAACATTAAAAGTTGAACCGAAACCCGCAACACTTTCTACGTCAATACTTCCCCCGTGCGAAGAAACTATACCGTGAACCACAGCAAGGCCAAGACCTGTCCCTTCATTGACATCTTTAGTTGTAAAAAACGGCAAAAATATCTTATCCAAAATATCTTCTTTAATTCCGACTCCGGTATCGGATATTGTGAAACCAACTCCTTCATCATTTTCATAAGTGCTGACAGTAATTTTACCGCCTTCAGGTGTTGCGTGAACAGCGTTCACTACAAGATTTATAAGCACCTGATTTAGCTGGGCAGCGTCAGCAGTTATCGAAGATAAATCATTTTTGAATATTTTGACAAGCTCAATTCCGTGCTTTAAACACCTTGCCTCAAAGAAATACAATCCTTCGTCGATTATTTTATTTATATTTATTTTTTCTTTGGAAGGTATTGTCTGTCTTGAAAAAACCAAAAGTTTTCTTATAACTTCCCTTGCGTGCATTGAAGCAGAAATTATTTTATCTATATCCTTACCTGCCTGCTCGGAAATATTTTCGGATTTTGAAGCTAGTTGGGCAAATCCCAGAATATTAGCCAGAGGTTCGTTGATCTCATGCGCGACACCGGCCGCCAGCTGGCCGATAGTCGCAAGCCTGTCCGCATGCATAATCTGAGCTTCGAGTTTTTGTTTTTCTTCTTGGTCTTCTCTTCTCTCTACTATTAACGACAGCTCCCTTGCTATGGCGTTAATTAAATTACGTTCTTCCTTTAAAAAAGGACCTTCATCGAGTTCGGGTTTTCTTTCACTGTAATAAACCTCTACGCGCCCTCTCGTCTTGTTTTTTATTTTTATTTCCGAGTCTAATTTTTGATATGATTTCTTAAAACCGGGTGTCGAAAAAGACACGCCGTCAAGAACTATTTTTCCTCCGGCGCATTCAGGATACAACCATGCCGGAGGTAATAAATGAACCGTTTTTTTCATTATCTCTGTTACTGAAATGTATGGACTCGAAGCTATTTTTGCCAATTCATAAAGACATGTAAGTTCTTTTACCCTTTCTCTAAGCGCTACCTGCGTCCTTCTGTATGCCAGAGCAAGAACAAATGACTGTATAAGATCTTTAATCGATTCAAGGTATTTTTCAGAAATTTTTACATTAAAATCTTTTAAAGAAATGTATCCGAAAGTACTTTTTCCCAGAACCAGCGAGATCAAAACCGAATCGTCTGAATTGTGTTTATTTGGCTTAAGTTTTTCAAAATCTCTTAAAAACTTTTCATTTCCCCTAATTTTGATCTGCTTAAATTCAATGTTGAATATTTTATTTCTACTCCATTTTCCCAAACAGCTGTAATGTTTGTTGTCTTCTTCAAAATCAATACTAACTGTCCGGGATTTCGCATATTTTGAGATAATCTTTAAAGTTTCCGTAATAAAATCGGAAAGAGACAAACCACTGTTTGCATAATCCGTTATTTTTCCGGATGATTCATGATAATCAAAATGCGGGGAATTTATTCCCGATCTCAATCTCTGATTTTTACTAAACCCAATTCTCGCATCCATACCGGGGTATAATGTACCACTTTTTTGTGAATATTCAATCTAAAAACTTATAGAATTGTATAGACGTAATAACTTCTCGAAATAATTGAACTAAAGATGAGTACTTTTTCCCCAATTTTTTAGTCTGATCATCTCTCCCCCTATCATTACATCAG
>CAYYBZ010000144.1:4364-5987 GCA_964470285.1 uncultured Oligoflexia bacterium | reverse complement strand
GGGTAACGACATGAAGTAGAATCGGGCCTTCGTCTTCGTCTTTTAAATTTTCAAATGACTGAATAAGCTTTGGAATATTATGACCCTGTATGGGGCCTACGTATTTAAAACCGAACGCTTCAAACAAAAGACCCGGCGAAAGAAATCTTTTTACCATGCTGTCGGCCTGTCTTAGGACCTTATAAATATCATCCCCTACGCTCGGTATTATTTTCATGAAATTCTTTATCTCTTTTCTGACCCTTAATGAGAACTCACCCGTCACTTTTCTCGAAACGAATGCCTGAAGCGCTCCCACATTTGAGGAGATCGACATTTTATTATCGTTGAAAACAACTAAAAGGTTGTTTTTCATGTGACCGGCCTGATTCATCCCCTCAAGTGCAAGCCCTCCGGTTAAAGCCCCGTCGCCGATTACGGCTATTACTTTCTGGGAGCCGGATTTCCCGTTTTTGGTTTTAAGTCTTGCTATGGCTTCTGCTATCCCGAGTCCTGAAGATGCGGAAGTCGATGCATGACCGGTACCGAAAGCATCGTGAGCACTTTCTTCTCTTCTGGGAAAACCGGCAATACCGCCAAACTGTCTTAATGAATCAAATTTATCTTTTCTTCCGGTGATTATCTTATGGGGATAACTCTGATGGCCTACGTCCCAGATTATTCTGTCGTGTGGAGAGTTGAAAACATAATGCATGGCTATTGTTAGCTCGATTACTCCCAGATTGGGTGCCAGATGACCGCCGGTTTTAGAAACAGTCTTAATAATAAACTCGCGCATTTCACCGGCTAACTTCTCAAGCTCTTTTAAAGAGAGCTTCTTAAGGTCCGAAGGGCTATTCAAATTATCAAGAACCGGATTCATGTTATTCTTCCATGTATGTATTGAGCAAGTTTTGAAAGTATCTGCGCCCTTTCTCCGAAAGGTTTTAAACTTTCAAGGGCGGCATCAATTTTTTCTTTTAAAAGTTCTTTTGACTTTTCTACACCGAGTAAAGTTGCATATGTCGATTTCGATTTTCTAACGTCTCCGTGAGGATTTTTCCCGGGAATTTTGCCCGTATAATCGAGAATGTCATCGGTGATCTGAAAAGCTATGCCCAGGTTTTCTCCGTAAATTCCCAGATTCGTAATGTCTTTGCTTGATGCCCCTCCGGTAAAAGCACCGGTCAGAATGGCGCATTGTATCAATTTACCCGTTTTATGCAAATGAATTTTTCTTAAGGTATCGATATCGATCTTTTTGTTTTCCGAAATAATATCAAGTTGTTGACCACCAACCATTCCATCACTTCCCGCACATTGGGCTGTTAATGAGATTATTTTTAGTGCAAAAGAAGGAGCAATCCCTGAGTTATTTGCAGCCATGATCTCAAATGCCTTCGTTAAAAGGGCATCTCCTGCTAAAACAGCGGTTGCTTCACCGAATTCTTTGTGATTAGAAGGTTTGCCTCTTCTTAAATCGTCGTCGTCCATACAGGGAAGATCGTCATGAATTAACGAGTAAGCGTGAATAAGCTCTATGGCACAGGCAAAAGGTAAAGCAATTTTCTCAGATCCGCCCACTGTTTGTGCGGCGGCAAGCGTGAGAATGGGTCTGAATCTTTTGCATTCTGTTATTACGCT
>CAYYBZ010000144.1:0-4354 GCA_964470285.1 uncultured Oligoflexia bacterium | reverse complement strand
CGCTTTAATCCGTCAGATAACGGAGGTTTTGCGAAATATCCCTTTAGCTCTTTCTCTATAAGGGATTTGGATTTTTCTATCCATGTTTTAAGAGTGTCGTCCATTGATTTTGATTCAATCTGCATTATTTTTAAGCGTTTTGGATAATTTTTCGATTTTTCCCTGAGCCTCATTTAGCTTTAAGGAGCATATCCTGGATAGTTTTACTCCTTTTTCATATAACAGTATGGATTCTTCCAGCGGCAGGCTTTCATCTTCAAGCTTTTCAATTACACCTTCAAGCTCTTTAAGAGCGGATTCAAATTTTTCTTTTGTCATTAAATGCTCCGTTTGTGTAATAATTTAAATGGATTACTGCCGGTTAACGGTGTTGCAAACGACTAGAGTTCTATCCGCTAAGTAATTGAAAGTCAAGGGCTATCCCCTCAATAGAACAGTAATATGCGGGCACACCACAGACTTATCAAAGCAAAAGAGATTCCGGCAATTATGAGAAGGGAATTGCTCAAAATTTTTCTCTTTTTCTTAATCTCGGTTATTCCAAGACCGACAAAGACAAAGGAAATTAATAAAAAGAGAAATTCCAGTGTGAAAACTATTATTATCCTTTTTAAGCCGATATCCATAACAAGATTCTTTTCTTTATTTTAGAGGTATTTTATATAATATTAAAAAATTAGAAACAATTAATATTATTGGTATTAAAAGTGATTATTGATAAAGGACAAAATGATGGCGGATGATGTAAAAAAGCACATACTTAAAAACGGCCTTAAAGTACTTATACTTCCATACAAAAGGGCCAGGGTTGCATCCATAGTGCACTGGGTAAAAGCGGGTTATTTCAATGAGCCGGACGAAATAATAGGAATCTCCCATTTTCTTGAACATCTGTTTTTCAAGGGCTCGAAAACCCGGAAAATGGAAGAGATATCAGATGAGATTAAGAGCCTTGGCGGCTATATAAATGCAGGGACCATTTACGATCATACATATTTTTATACGGTTCTTCCTTCGGAAAACATCGCAAGAGCGGTTGAAATAATATCCGATTTAATACTTAATCCGAATTTCCCGCCTGAAGAGATTGAAATGGAAAAGTCGGTTATAGTCGAGGAGATTAAGAAAAAACTCGACTCACCTGATCAGCTTGGATTTGAAAAACTCGTAGAGATGGGATTCGACAAACACAGGATAAGAAGATTTCGAATGGGTTATGAAGATGACATCAGAAGAATCACAAAAGAGCAGATCGAAAAGTACTACAGCGACTTTTACAGGCCTAACAATTCAATTATAAGCATAGTCGGTAATTTCAATCATGACAGCGCCTTGAAAACAGTAAAAAGGTATTACGGGTCATGGCAAAAAGGTAAAATTCCTGTTTCCGTTTCACCTCTTGAGCCAAAACAGAAATTCCCCAAATACAGACAGTTAAAAGGCGATATTTCCCAGTCCTATTTTAAAATGGGATTTCATGTACCTAACCTATTTTCAGATGATTTCTATTCAATAAATTTTGCCTCCGCACTTCTAGGAAAGGGCAGAAGTTCAAGGTTATATAAAAAGCTTAAAGAGGATCTATCCTTAGTCGATGATGTGGGAGCTTCGGTTTATGCCGATATGGATTTGGGTTTTTTTGTGATTGAATCTGTTCTTAAAGAAAAAAACTTCTCAAAAGCTCAGGGAAAAATAATCGATGAGGTTTTAAGGATTATCAAGGATCCGCCCGGTGAAAAGGATTTAGAGAAGATCAGAAACGTTATAGAAACAAATTATTTTTCCGATAAGGAAGATGTTTTAGGCCAGGCTTACAATCTTGCTTATTTTGAAAGCCTCGGAAACTACAAATTATCTGAAAAGTTTCTTCTACGTTCGCTTGCCGTTTCCGGCGATGAGATAGTCCGCTCCATAAGAAAATATTTTAAATTGAATAATCTTTCTTTCCTTGAATACGTTAAAGGAAAGGCCGAGATAAAATCCGACAGGGAAAGCTATAAAATGAAAGGCAAGAAACTTTCCGAGTTTAAGAAGTACTTTGCATCGGATAAGGACGGGCGAAAGAAAGACGAACCCCGAAAAAAAACAAAGATAAAACACAAATTTGATTTTAACATCTTATCAAAGCACGCTTCATCAAAGCCTAAAATGAAGATCAATCCCGGTTCTCTCACTCTTATAAGTAAACAGAACACCGGAGTGCCGATGATCTCAACGGCAATATATTTCCCGGGCGGAAGACTCGACGAAAACAATAAAAACTGCGGTATTTCAAATCTGGTTTTAAGAAGTGCATTAAAAGGTACAAAAAGTCTGGGGCCGGGGGAGATTGCCCAAAGACTTGAATTTTTAGGATGTTCTCTAAGGGGCGAGGCTACGGCCGACAATTTCGGATATGCTTTTAACGTACTTAAAAAGAATTTTTCTAAAGCTTACGAAATTATATCCGAGATAATTACTAAGCCCAGCCTTTCCCATGAAGAAGTAATAAAGGAAAAATCATCAATGAAGGCGGCGATTCTCGCGCGAAGAGACGATATGTTCCGTTACCCTATAGATCTTTGCTACAAGGCGCTTTTCGGTATACACCCTTACGGTCTTCCCAGATACGGGACACATGCTTCTATTGATTCAATAACGAAAGAAGAAATGCATAGCTGGCATGATCAGTTTTTTGCCCCCTCTAAAATGGTAGTTTGTTCGGTCGGTGATATTAATGAGAAGTTTACAAAAACGATAATGGAACCTTTCACAGACAGTAAAAAACGAAAAAGGGACCGGGCCCAGATTCTTCCTCTTGTTGTAAAAAGGGGAATAAAAGAGAAGATTGAGAACAGAAAAAAGAAACAGACATCTTTTGCTCTGGGTTTCCAAACACCCGGAGTAGCCAACGAAGATTTTTACGCCTTAGAAGTGCTTCAAAGCCTTTTAGCAGGTATGGGGGGAAGGCTCTACATGGAAGTAAGGGAGAAGAGGGGGCTTGCCTATACGGTTACGGCTTTCAATATTTCCTTGATGAGAACAGGAGCGTTTGTCATTTATGCAGCTACGTCTCCGGAAAATGAAAAAAAATCCATTGAAATAGTGTTGAGCGAAATCGAAAAGATCAAAAAAGAAGGCATTCCCGAAAAAGAAATTACCAGAGCGAAGAATTACACTATCGGTTCAAGCAATATAGCAATGCAGACCAATCTCGCTCAGGCTTACGAATATTTGCGTTACTTTTTTATAAAAGGAGACATAGAAGAGGTTGACAGTTTTAATGAAAAAATTTCAGCCGTTACCGAAGAGGATATTTGCAGGGTTGTTAGAAAGTATTTTGATCCCGGCAATTACTCGCTGGGAGTTGTCAGGGGAGAATAAAAAATATGGAATTCCAAATTTTTAAGAATCCGAAACGTCTTTTTGCCATAAGTCTTTTTATTCAACAGAACGATCTTCAAAAAAACATAAAAGAACTTGAAACCCTCGGAAATCAGAGAAATGTAAAGCTTGTCGTTCAGCCTTGTCCCTATGAGGGGATAGAATTTCTTTACAGAGTAAATGATAATCTAATAGGGCATTTTTTCTCCCTGGAAAAAGAAGTTTTCTGGGAAGCAATAGAATTAAAGGAAGGGACTTCGAAAAGCGTAATGGACAGTATAAGCGAAGCACAGCTTGAATACTTAACGGCGATTCTTGAGCAGAACACTATGAGGGTAAAACAGGCAATGCTCAAGTTCAAGAGTTATGATGAATATTTGATAAAACCTCTTTCAGTGGAATGATAATTATGTATTCTTCCGAAAAAAACTTTGCTCTTATAGGGATCCTTGTAGTAGGAATCATAACAGTTGTATCTGTCTCCTTAAAGGCAGAGCCAAAGAATGAAGTTCTAAGAATTGCCCAGGCTGCGGATTTTGAACTTAGTGATCCTGCGTTGGCCCAGTCTGTAGAAGATACAAACATCCTTGAACAGATATACGAGGGTTTAACCATTTATGACCCGAAAACGGCCTCTCCTATTCCCGGAAGTGCTGAAAGCTGGAAGATTTCAAAGGATATTAAAACTTACACTTTCAAAATCAGGAAAAATGCAAAATGGTCCAATGGAGAAAATCTTTTGGCCTCCGATTACGTTAATGCCTGGAAAAGAATACTGACAAAAGAAACAGGTTCGCCGTGGTCATATATGCTTTTTAATATTAAAAATGCGCAAAAATATTATGAAAATAAACTAAAGGATTTTTCAAAAGTTGGGGTCACGGCAAAAGATCAAAAAACCGTTATTGTGGAGCTTGAAAGGCCACAGGCATATTTTTTAAGCTGGCTCTCACATGCAAGCATGTCACCTTATAAAGAGCTGTCTTTGGAG
>CAYYBZ010000143.1:0-6028 GCA_964470285.1 uncultured Oligoflexia bacterium | reverse complement strand
CCCTACCGCTATTTCTCGAGATATTCAACCTTCACTGCAAGGCCTACGGTTTTAGGGTGGATGAATCATGAAAACGTCTGGAGGAACGGGTATCGTGACGAAATCACAGATAGAAACAGTGACATCAGCAAAATATACACAGTTACAGATAAAAAACTGATAATAGACCTGCTTAAAAAATACGACGTAAAATTCATAATAGTAGGGCAAGTGGAGAAAAACGCATACAGTGAAAAATCACTTAATTCCTTTAAAAAGTATTTCCGTGAAGTCTACTCGAACAAGAAAGTGAATATTTACAAAGTTCAGTATTAATCAATCTACCTTTAAAACATTGTAGCCCGGATCGCTTTTGGCGACATCTGTGAAAAGAAGAACGCTTCCGGTTGCAGCCACTGCGCAACCTCCCACGATAGCCCAGAACCACCATTTGGTAAAGAGTAACCCGCCGCCCTCACCTTTTTCTTCGGGTTCAGAGGTGGGCATTGGTCTTGGAGTTTCGGTAATCCCGGGGAAACTTTCAAAGGAATAGGATATCACTTCGTTTTGACCGGTTAAGCTTTCCTTAAGAAGCCTTGAAAGAACTTTTTTGAAATATTTTGGAGAGCGCTTAAAGCCCTTAAAATCTTCTTCTTCGATTCTTGAATAATTTCCTATTTGAGCATCGAAAAGCTGGCCTGTTATAAGAAGTTTTTTCCCTTCAAGATAATCAACCGATCCCAGCAATAGAACGTCGGCACCGAGTTCTGAAGCCGTACTTTTGAGAAAGGCTGTGTCGGATTCATCTATCGCATTAACCGGAACATGTGCAAAAGGCGCCCACTTCCGCATTTTTGCGTTAATTGTTAAGTTTTCTTTGCCCAGTTTAATTTCTTTAAAGAATCTTGAATAACCTTTTTTCTCAGCCATGACGTAGTGTCTACCGGGAGGGAGACCTTTAATTACTAAAGATCCTTCTAAAACGCCTGTTTTAAAACCGTTAAGGTAAAGATCCGCTCCGGGAGGTGAACTTATCACTATCAAATCCCCGCCTTTGAGCTTGTTAATCGAATTCTGCCTCGCCTGATAAATTGCCCTAATATTCGGAGGAAATTGTCTTTCTGATAGCTTTCTTGTCTTTCTCTCCGGGTCCATTTTTAATGTATCGGATATATACTTCTTGCCCCGTTTCATCTGATTTTTTGAGACGTAGGCCATACCGAGATAAATCTGAGCCTTTAGAAGGTCGGTTGCATCTTTTAAATAAGGCATCAGTCCAAGATATCTTCTAATTGAAAGCCTTAATGAGTCTATGGCATTTTTAAACTGAAGCCTGTCATACTGCTCTTTTCCCCTGGTTAATAGCGTTTTGGCCTCTTCAAACTGATCTCTGACATTTTTATCCCCTTCAAGATGAAGCTTTTCGGCGAGCTCATTAATCTTTCCTGAAGGTACAAGCTCAAATCTGTTAGTCTTACTTACCCTTTGTAAGGCCAGTTCTATGCATTTCGTATCTTCGGGTGAGCTGGGAGGATTAAAGGCCATAACGGCAAAGGTCCTTTTTGTCGTAAAATTATCCTGGGCTGAAGCTAAATTAATTTTATAAAAAGGGAACGCGAGGTTAAGCGCAATGAAAACCGAAAGTATTATTACGAAATTCTTATTAATCCTGAGCAAGCGCATATACTTATTTTTGTGTATTGATTATTATCCCTCATCACGGAACAAAACTCAAGTTTATGCGTTATCAGCGTTACACGGCGAATGATTGAGAGAAAACTTATGCTTTAATAGAAGAAAATCAGCAGAATTTCCCAGAAATTAAGTCAATGTTTTTAAGAGGCCGGTTTTTCGTCTTTTTTGTCCTCTTTTGACTCTTCTTTCTTTTCCGGCTCGGCTTTTGCTTCATTATTTTCTTCTTTTTGAGGCTTGGCTTCTTTTTTGGGTGTCTCTTCTTTCTTTTCTTCTTTCACAGCTTCATCATTTTTGGCCTCTGCCTTTTCTTCTTTCTGTTCCACTTTCGGTGAGTCTTCCTTCTTTTCTTCAACTTTCTGCTCTTTTTTCTCTTCGGTTTTGGCTTCCTTCTCTACGGCTTCTTCCTTCTTTGCTTCTTCAGCCTTCGCTTCCTTAGGTGCTTCCTTGGGTGCCGCTTCCTTCTTTCTCTTATCCAGCCATGCATCGTAATGCTCCTGACACATTCCCCTTCCGCTTACAATCATGGGTTTTTTGCATTCTTCCTGATTGCATATCTTGAATCTGGCTTTGGGAAGTTCGCCATTTCTCCATTTCTTGTAATGAAAATCGCAGTAACCCTTAGCTCTATAATCCTTTTTACAGCCGTCAATTTTACAGGCTTCCATATTAATAACCTCCAGATAGGTGTATTTATACTACTAAGAAAACAGGCATAAGTACCACCTAAGGACTAAAAGTTCAAGAATAATTTATGATCCCCAAAGCTTGGCCTTGAAATTGCAGATTAAAATTAAGCTAATAGTTTGACCCCTGCCGTAAGTTTTTAGTATAATTTTTAGGCAGTTATATTTTAAAAGGATAAAACTGATGTATGAAATCATTGAACTACTGAATCAAAACGAGATTAAGCTTTATTTACTGGCAGCTCTAACGTTTTTAAGCGTTTTTCTGATCATCTACAATATATTGCCCAACCCTGAATCCATAATGGCAATAAGGCGTCTTGGAATGGAAGAAGAGGCCACCAAGGATTCAAAAATTCTCATGATTAAGCTTTTCAAACCATTCTTTCCGATACTTTTGGGAACGATAGTTAAACTGCGGCTTATAGAATATCGGGCAACGACCAAAAAAAAGCTGATAACCGCTAATCTTTCTCAGGAAATTACTCCGGATGAATTCATAGCCTTAAAAGTATTAACGACAATTGCCTGGCCGGTTCTAGCTACGCTTTTGACAACGGCCATGGAAATACAATTATCAACAACTGTTTTAATAGGTATATGCGTCTTCGGTTTCTTTCATCCTGATATATGGGTTAATCAGATTATTAAAACCCGCAGGCGTGAAATTCTGATGCATCTTCCTTACACAATAGACGTTCTTACACTTTCCGTTGAGGCCGGTCTCGACTTTATCGCCGCGATGACAAGGCTTGTGGAAAAAACAAGAGAAAATGCTCTCACTCAGGAACTTTCAAGAATGTTAAAAGAGATTACTCTTGGAACATCGAGAGCAGATGCCTTAAAAAACATGGCGGACAGACTCAATATTGAAGAGATCTCATCTTTAACAACTCTTTTAATTCAGGTCGATCAGCTTGGCGCCGATGTAGGTACCGTTTTAAGAGCTCAATCCGACCAGATAAGGGCAAACAGATTTTTCGCAGCAGAACAGGCAGGTGCAAAAGCAAGCCAGCTGATACTTTTCCCTATGATCCTTTGCATTTTCCCGACAATTTTCCTGGTGATACTCGGGCCGTATTTTATCAGTTACTCCACAAAGGGATTTTTCTAACGCATTAGATGATGGTCTATAACAAAACAAAAGAAAAGCTTGTAGCCCAACATGTGACAGTTGCGGGCTCGATTTTTGCAAGAATGAAAGGTTTGTTAGGTAAAAAATGTCTTAAGGATGGGGAAGGCATGTATTTTGAACCTTGTTCCTCGATTCATACGCTGTTTATGAAATTTCCCATCGATGTTCTTTTTATCGATAAAGGCAATATTGTCATACATATTATAAAGACACTGAAACCTTTTCGCTTTTCAGGAGTCTATATTAATGCAAAGGCTTGTATAGAGCTGGCTTCGGGCGTAGTAGACCTAAGCTCAACTGAAGTCGGAGATACTCTTTTACTTAAGTAAGCACCGGATAAAAAATGCATGTTTTAAGAATTATAGGCGGCCCTCAAAGAGGTAAGAAATTTACCTTAAGAAAGGGGTCGTATACCGTGGGAAGGGAAAAAAACGCCCAGATACAGCTTGAATCTCCCATGGTGTCGAGACTTCACTCTTCACTGGAAGTTACCGATACAGAAGTTGTTATTATAGATCACGGATCATCAAACGGAACCGTTGTAAACGGGACTAAAGTAAACCGAGTTAAACTCAAAAACAAAGATAAAATTTATATAGGGAATTTCATCCTTGAATACTCAACGGAAGAATTTCAACCCGAAATGCTCCATGATGATACTTTCTCGCACAAAAAAAAGAGGCGCGGCACATTTAAAGGCCCGATAAACAAAGTTTCCAGAGCATCAAGCCAGTTAAGCTGGTCAGTTAAACTTTTAATAGTACTTTCCGTATTTCTTTTAGGTTCAGGCTTTCTTTTACTAAGCCTTGTAAATTCAAAGATAGATTCGGATCTCGACAAACTTGCCTTAAGCAAAGGAAAGGAGCTTGTAAAATATCTGGCGGAAAAAAACAAAACCGACCTTGCCAAAAAAAATGAAATGCTTCTGGACGTTGAAAGCGTGCTTGCGGATAAATGGGTAAAAGAAGCTTATATCGTCGATAGAAACGGACTTATTCTCGCTCCACTACAGATGCAAAACCAGATTTCCCAGGATCCTTACGTTTTAGAGGCTCTTAATGCCGAAACCTCCCGAATAATCGTAAGCCCAAAGGGCTACAGGGGGCAATATGCGCTTGCCCATCCGATAAGAGTATTAACAAAAAAGGGAGATAAATACGTCACAATCGGTGCTGCAAAAATTCTTTTTTCTCCAAACGACCTTATCGCGATACTTCCCTCAAGAGGCAAAATTCCATACACGTTTCTACTGCCTATAATTTTAATTATCGCTATAATGTTCGTTCTGATAAGAAAATCAACACTTGACCCTATAAAAGTTCTAGCGGAAAAAACCGAACAGGCAAGAATTCAGGGAGTTTTTGAATCCGAAGAAATGGCACCTGAATTTATCGACCTTATACAAAGCATAAACAGATTATCTACAACTCTTCAAACTTTCAAGACCCGGGAGGAGCAGAACACTCCGAGTTTCAACTCCCAGGAAAAACTCGCCCCCATAGTATCAAACGAAAGAATCGACTGCATAATATCCGCAATTCCCGAAGCGGCCTTGGTTTTCGATAATGAAAAAATAATACTGTCGATTAACGATCAGGGCCTGGACTTTTTCAATATAACGGGATCTTCCCCCATAGGAAAAAAGATTACCGAACTGGTAGTCGATAAAAAAATAATTAACGCAATAGACGACGCCATAGAAGACGCCTCGGAAAGCACCGAAAGCATAGTGAGTAAAACTTTGGACCTGGGTCTCAAAACATATCAGTTCTCCGTGGCAGGGCTCAAGGGTCATACGGGTAAAATTGAATTCGGAACGCTTATTATAGAAACAATATGATTAAAGAACATGACGGAAAAACGCTTGTTACGGGAACCGACAGCTCTTCTTTTCCCAAGCTTATTGTCGTAAGCGGAAAGGACAAGGGTAAACGGCACTGGATCAAGAAAAGAGAAACCATTATAGGAAGAGCGCCTGAGTCTGACATAGTTATTAACGACAACAACATTTCAAGAAAGCATGCAAGAATAATTAATATTTCTGGAAATTTTTCCGTCATAGACAACAAAAGCATGAACGGAACGTATGTAAACGGCCGAAAAGTACCCGAATCAAAAATTTCAAACGGTGATGCTGTTAGAATCGGCGATACCGAGATGAAATTCGAATTTGAGAAGGAACCCGGGCTTCGGCATCACGGTAAAATTAAAAACCAACCGGTAAAACCTGCAAAATCTGTTAAAAAGAAAATAAAAAGAACCGGAGCTGCAAAGAATCCCGCGAGCAGCCGCCTGACCCTTTATACATTTGCAATACTTTTAATTGCCGGTGTTATAGGGGTCTCCTACTATATGAAAACGAACAGAGGGAATAAATCCGATACCACTAAAGAGACCCCGACAGGCAAGAAAACTCAAGTAAAGTTTCTAACTCCGTTAGAAATAAAAACTCCTCCGCGCAGGGAAGATCTTCCCAAGGAGCTTAGAGACGAGGATCCCGCCGCATTTTACAGCCGCGGTCTGCTTGCCATGATGT
>CAYYBZ010000142.1:0-6045 GCA_964470285.1 uncultured Oligoflexia bacterium | reverse complement strand
ATGTGCCCGCACCCTGTATGTATAAACTGTATTAGGTGAACAGGTTGTATCCTGATGTGCTGTTGTCCCTGACCCGACGGTTGTAAGATGACCGTAAGAACCGCTACCCGTTTTTCTTTCAATTCTGAAGCCTGTTTCATTATTTGAATTATCGCTCCATGTAAGATTAATTTGACTGGAGCTTACTGCTTGAGCATTCAGTCCGCTGGGTGCGTTCGGTTCCGTCCCGTTACTTGGAGTTGTTGCATCTGCCTCATTTGACCAAGATGAAGAACCTATCCCGTTGAAGGCTCTCACCCTGTAAGTATATTTTGTATTTTCTGTTAAACCATTATCTGTGTAAGCATTTGCTCCTGCGGCAACATTCGCAAGAAAACTAAAAGAGCCTGAACCTATTTTTCTTTCTATTCTGAAGCCTGTTTCATTATTTGAATTATCGCTCCATGACAAATTTATCTGCGAACTTGATATGGCGGTTGCCAAAAACCCGTTAGGAGGATTGGGAATTGTCTGTGCCGGATCATCAGTTGTAGCCTGTGCCGTATTTGACCATCCTGAATCTCCGGCCCCGTTATATGACCTTATCCTGTATCTGTAAGTTGTGCTGGCTGGAAGACCTGTATCTGAATAGGAAATGGCACTTGCAGATACATTTTTATGGAAGCTAAAACTGCCCGAAGCTGTTGCTCTTTCTATCCTGAATCCGGTTTCATTGCTTGAATTATCGGACCAGGTTAAGTTTATCTGTGAACTTGAAACGGCATTGGCCGAAAGATTCGAGGGTGTATTGGGTGGATTTTCACTTTCAGTATCCGTTTTTGCCTGCGCAATATTCGAATAATTCGAATCCCCTACCGAGTTCTGTGCGAATACCCTGTACCTGTAAGTTGTGCCGGCTATTAAACCGCTGTCTACATAACTCGTTGTATTGGAGGAAACCTCGTTAAGATAATAAAATGCGGCGCTTCCGATTGCCCTTTCAATGACGAACTTCCTTTCGATGTCCGAATTATCGTTCCAGCTTAAAGATATCTGTGATGAGCCTTGAACCGCTGCCTGGAGGCTATCCGGCGCTTCGGGTTCACTATCGGGTGCGCCCGGGACACCCGAAACCTCTTTTGAAAAAGAGCTTTCGTCATCCAGTAAAACGCTTGTTATCGTAACATAGTAGGTTTCACCGTTTGAAAGACCTGTCAGTTCTATGCTTTTTGCGTTGACCTCGATCGGTGATTCTCCCTGTTCGGCATCTTTGCCGGAATAAATCCTGCTGTCGTTCCCGTAATAGACTTTGAACTTCTCAACACCGCTCTTTGCCCAGTATACCCTTAAGCCGCCTTCGATCGATTCAACTGTTAGATCCGTAGGAGGTGATACAGAGGGGAGTGGGTTTCCCTGCTCCACATCTCTGCTACAACTTATAAACGTGGCAAGAATTAAGGAAAGAATGGCAGTTATCAGCGACCTTCGGATAATGTTCATTTTATACCTCCTTGGAATATATGCCTTTCCGTATTTATTATGCAATATTAATGCCTTGTTAAGTTATTGATTTTTTTGTATTTAGTGGAAGCAATATTTGACCTTTTATGCAATATTTAGGCAATTAGGCATAAACCGCACAGGCCGGGAAGGACGGCAAAAATGAAAGGCTTGATAAATTCAATGCAGAATTAATGAAGAAAATGCATTTGACAATTTACTGGGGGATTCTTACTTCGACCTGAATGATTATCGGCATTTCATTCAGATGAATGACATGTACAAATCCGAAGCAATATCCACGGCTTTCTGGGCGCCCTTTGGAATGGCTCTTTACTATTTCGCAGACAGGTGGGTAGTGGACGAGGGAAAGGTAAAAGTAATGATAGATGACAGAAAAACCAGGGAAGAATTAAAGAATAATTCCGAATTTAGTTAAAAGGTTAATGATAGAATATCTGAAATAGAAAAAATATTTAAAGATACTATTCTTCCAGATTCTAAAAAAAGATATGAAGATAGAGATATAGGCTTTCTTGATTTTATTCAACATTCAATTGAAAACTCAAAATCACACATACCCGTCATTCTTACAGATCATAACGATGTTAAGTTTTTTAAAAATGAAAAGGAATTGTTGAGTTATTATTTTAATTATGAACTGTTTATAGATAAGACGCAGGAAACTATTCGTATAAAACTGCTTTTAGTAATCCTTGATCCATGGTTTTTAATTACTGTGCAAATTTTAGCCAGCAGCTTAAAACAGCAAATAAATAAACGGTAATATTTCAATATGTTATGTATGAAGATAATGGCATGTCTTTTGCTTAATTAATATAAATTAGGAAGCAGGGCTTATATAAAAGGAGTATTTTAAGATGATTAAGAAGGTCTTTAAAAAGCTATTATTTTTATTACTCTTTCTTTTGTTGTCATGTGGAGGAACCGACAATACTAACGGAAAACAGCTTATTGACCCGCCGGATAAAATTAAAGCTCCTAAAATCACAGGCTATTTACCGGGAGAGAGAAACATTGAACTTCATTGGGATCATGAGGAAGATTTAAGTTTTAAGGTTTACTATGGAAGGGCAAGCAGGAATTATGAATGTCAAAGCGCCTTCGAGGGGCCTTCTCCGATAACCGTAGATTCGAAGGATATAAAGCTTACAGGTCTTCAAAACGGGGTTGAATATTTTATCTCAATAAGCGCAGTCAAGGATGACAACGAAAGTAACTTATCTGAAGAGATATCCGCTTCACCGGAGCATGTCTTTAATCCTCCGGCAACACCTCAAATAACTGGTGTTACAGGAGGTGACGGTACAATAACCGTTGATTGGAGCGGGGTAGAAGGGGCAGAGACATATCTTATTCATCTTGGGGAGTCTCCGGGAGTTCACTATTCATATTGGGGATTTGGAAATAATTACAGAAGCTGGACTCGAGATGGCTTTATTAACGGTACGACTTATTATATTGCTATATCTGCTATGAACGCCTATCAGGAATCAAGCCCTAAATCTTCCGACTGGGCAGTAACTCCCAATCCTTAATTCAAAGGATCAATCCACCGATTAATTGACTTCTTTTGAGCCTGAGCCTAAAAGTATGACAAAATAAGGGAAATTGCGGGTTTTCACTAATTACTTTTCACTATACATTCCATGAACTTTCTCATAAGAGCCGGGATATATTAGAACAGCTCTAATTCTAGGCTTAGAATAATTTACTAATTGCATCATTTTACGCTTGACATCGTGATAAAGATTTAGTTTAGTCAAGTTCAATTTTTAAGATTCCTTTAAGGGTTTCTAAACTCCAAGCATTAAATGCTGGATTCATATAGAAGTTAGTTAAGGGGGGAGATTTGCGAAACGTAAACATAGGGGAATCTTTTGGTGCAGAAAATAGCGGGTGCACTAGCCATAATAATCACATTGCTAATTGCCTCCTGTGACGGTCAAACAGAAAAAAGCGAGAAAACTCAATACGACTCAAAAGTCATCAGGTTAAAAAAACCTACCCAAAAACAAATAGCCCGCTTAATCAAGAAAAATAATCTCAAATTAAAAAGCGATAAAATAGTTATTTCCAAGACAATCTCGGCAACCGAAGAGTGTGACGGTATCGATAATAATAAAAACAATTTTATCGATGAAAACTGCTTTGGTTGTTTCTCAAATTCAATAAAAGCAGATTTTAACGGTGACGGACAGATAACGGTTTATGACTGTTCCTTCCCCACGCTGCTTGCATATTCCAGGACCATATCAAAAAATTCCATAGATTGCGCTGACATAGATACTGACGGTGTCATAAGCATCGGGGACACACTTTTATGCATAGAAATGGCAAAGGGTAATACGTTAGTTAAATAAATTTAAAAAGGTAGGTATTTACAAATGCAGATTTTTATCAAACTTGTTGTAGCAGTATTGCTCTCATGCGCAGTTACCTGCGGAACTCAAGAACAGACAAACTCAGAAAAATTACAAGCAGAACATTTCGGTATCGATCCCGCTCCTTTCGACGAGTCTTGCTGGCCAGGGCCGGATTACGGTTGTCCAGAGCTGGAAGCCAACATACCTGATGAAGATTTTCCAACGGATATCCCGGAATATTGCGTAGGAATGTATCTCGACTGTTTGCCGGTAAACTCCACTTTCAACCCGGTTAATATGTATTACAAAACAGGTTCATGCGGTGAGATGGAATGTGTAAGCATTGAAACGAGAGGTGTACTTTACAACGTAGGTCCCTCCGGACAGGGAAAAACCAAGTGTGACGATCCTTCGGTAAAGAAAAAATCCGTTAGAGACGCGGTTGCAAAATGTACCGTTGACGAAAAGAAAATCGAGAAAGAGTTTAAACTCAGCGACGATTTCAGCGTAACTGGCAAAATCTATAAGAGAGATTACGAACCTTACGATGAATACGATTACTACGGAATAAATATTCAATTTAATTGGTATTTCCCTTGATCTGCGCTTTTCAAACAAAATTTTATTTACGAGGAGGTAAATCATGAAGGATTTTAGAAAGTTCGTTCTGCTTGCGGCTATGACATCGCTACTTGCATGCGGCAACCCAATTAAAGACGACACAAAAATCAGTGAAGTATATAAAGACATTAATCCCGCTCCTTTCGACGAGTCTTGCTGGCCAGGGCCGGATTACGGTTGTCCAGAGCTGGAAGCCAACATACCTGATGAAGATTTTCCAACGGATATCCCGGAATATTGCGTAGGAATGTATCTCGACTGTTTGCCCTCAGACACAGATTTTGAGCCGGCAGATATGTACTACTATTACCCTGGCGACAACATAATTCACGCAGACACAGAAATTAATTCTACCTATTACAAACCAGGTCCGGAAGGAGACGGTAAAACCAAATGCGACAGTTCTTCCGTAAAGAAAACATCCAGCGGGGAAAGCGGAAACAACACCAAAGCCACGTGCTCGGTAAGTAACTTCAACATAGAGAAAGATTTTAGAATAAACGATAATTTCGGAGTATCCGGGAAGATTTATAAAAGAGACAGAGACGATTACGGCATGAGCGTTTCGTTCAGCTGGTACTGGCCGTAGGATTATAATTTTTTCTTAAGGGACCTTTAAGGCAATGTTTAAATATAGAATAAGCTCATTTTTTAAAAAACTCTCATTAACTTCCGTCTTGACTTTTATTTTAGTGATTGCATTTCATGGGCATCTTTCTGCCTCACTTAAAAAGGATGACACGGATACAGAGATAAATAATTCTTTTTCCTTAACCGATGATTATGAGATCGAATACAAAAACGAGGTATTCCTAAACCTTGACCTTATGCAAATTCCCGCCGGTGAAAAATACGGATACGAGCTGAACATGACTTATGAGTCGGGAATTCAAGTTCACGTTCCCGCCTCTTGGGTAGGTTTGGGTTTTGGTTTTTCCGTGGGGTCCGTTACTCATGAAGTCATAGACGTTCCGGATGACGACCCATCCATGGGCTTTTTAACGGGCAAGGAGCATTTTAACGGTATTGATAAATGGAAAATGAATATTTCAGGTAAAAAGTTTTACCTGCGGCCTATACAAACCGAATCCATTGAGCAAAGTTCAGATAACGGTTTCTATGCTATCAACGAAGACGGTTGGAAAGTTTACTTTGAACGTTACTACCAAAATGACGGTTCTTTGGGAAGAATTCAGTATCTGAAAGCTACTTCTCCGGGAGGCATACAATATATATTTGGACCCAGGCTGGGCTCAGCCGATCCCAATCCATGGAACGGACTGCACTCCTCCTGGTATCAGATAGATCACTGGGTACCCGAGAGCGAAAACACACACTGTAAAAGTCGGCCCTGCAGGCAGTATTATCAGTTCATTTTTGAATTAACGGAAGTTCTTTTTCCAGACTACGAGGACAAAAACGGCAACAACCTACCAGACGAGGGAGACAGCGGCAGCTGGATTAGAATTAACTACAAAGATTACACGCATGACGAATGTTATAAAAACAACGAAGGCGCACCTTTCTATTTCCCTGCGGGACAGAATTGGGATGATGC
>CAYYBZ010000141.1:2823-6094 GCA_964470285.1 uncultured Oligoflexia bacterium | reverse complement strand
TTCTTTCTTCGCTGTCTTTTCCACATTTTCGGGCATGTTGGCTTCGTTAATCGATTCGGAAAGCTTTTCCATCTCTTCGCCCTTATCTTCATCTTCACCGAGCTCTTTTCTGATGGCCTTTAACTGCTCACGCAGATAATATTCTCTCTGATTTTTATCTAGCTCGTCCTTTACGTTCGATTGGATTTTTGAGGAAAGCTCTAAAACTTTCACCTCCTTATTTACAAGTTCTAAAACAGTTTGCAATCTTTGCTTTACATTAAGATTTGCAAGAAGTTTCTGTTTTTCTTCGATAGGCAATTTAAGGTGAGATAAGATTAAATCTGAAAGGCTTGAAGGATCGTCTATTCCTCTTAAAACGTAGCTTGCCTCTTTTGGTATATTAGGTGAAAGCTCGATGATCTTATCTGCCATTTTCTTTAAATTCACAACCAGCGCATTGATCTCCAGATCGTTTTCATCGTAATATTCAACTAAATATTCAGCCTCTGCACTGATATAGGGATCCATATGTACAAACTTTTTGACCTTTGTCCTTACCAGTCCCTGAACAAGAATCTGAATGTTATTCCCAGAAATTCTTGCAGACTTAAGAATCTTTGCTACGGTTCCTATCGTGTAAATATCGTTTTCGGCAGGGTTATCTTTCGCTGCATCTTTCTGGGCCAAAACCAGAATCATTTTATCTGAGGAAAGTGATGAAGAAACCGCTTTAAGGGATTTTTCCCTGCCGACAGCTAAAGGTATAGCCATGAAAGGAAGAACAACGGTATCCCTTACAGTTAATACCGGAATTGTTTTAGGCAAGGATTTATAATCAACTTTTGATACCATATCTTCAATTTTTATAATTTCTTTCTTTTTAACCATTATTTCTCACCTCAATAGGGATTATTCTAAAATATGATTATCATGATAAGAGATTAAGCATTAATAGGGTTTTGTAAAGGGGTTTGAATATTGACATTATGTATAATTCTTACATATCAGGCAGTTATCGCAGGTAAATAAATTGTTATTTTCTCAGATTACGTTCAAGCATAGCAATTTCAAGGGCCATACTGGCCTGATAGATGTATGATTCGAGCAAATCTATATTTGTTAAGGGTTCATCAGAAGGGTTATTATCTGCGTAAAGCAGAAATCGGGTTTTATCCTCGACTAAAACCGGTATCACTAAGACCTCTTTTTCTTTTTCGGTCCCTATCGCTTGAAGCAGGATTTTATTATGCTCCGTCGCATCAATCTTTGAAAATATACTTTCTTTTGATTCATATACCTCTTTTAGCACTGAAGATTCGCTCAAAGGAATTCTGAGTAATCTAATGTCCTCATCGGCACTTGCCGCTAATTCTGTAAACCCCATATGACCGATTCCATACGCAAAACCGTCCTTTACTAAAAAAAGAACCACCCGCCCTACCAGCTCGGAGGCAAATTTCATTACAGAGAAACAGAACTCCTGCCATAAATCCTCATCGTTAACCCGTTTCAGAATATCTTTAAGCATTCTGATCTCTGTATATATTTGAGTTATACCCTTTTTTTTCTTTTCTTTCTCTATTCGTTTTTCAGGTTCCCGGGGAAGCAGATGATCCAGAAAGGAGATGTCTATATCCTCTAAAACACCTCTTGCAAAAGAGGTCAGCCAGCCCTCCTTGATTCTTTTTTTTCTGGCCTCTCTTATTTTAACCTCTTCTTCATCGATTTGACTGGTTGCCATGTTTGAAAGGCCCTCATAATGCATCTTTTCATCGAGCATTTTTGCCCCTTCCATCAACACGGAATCCGAGCTTAAACCTGAACGCAATATTAATTCCCTCATATCGAGGCTTATATCATCATCAATATCAACCTTACCGGCTTCAAAATTTAAAACTCCCTCTTTCCATGAAAGAAGCTCCATGATTATTTCAGAAATTAGCGTTTTTACGGCTTCTTCAAGCTGAGCTCTCGAAATAAAGCCCCTATCGAGACAAATTTGGCCGACTTGTTTCCATTCGTCGAGCTCACTTTGAATATGTAAAGCCTCATTTATCTGGGCCTTACTTACAAATTTTTTCTGCAAAAGAAGCCTTCCTATATTTTTTCTGTAACCGTCAATCTGCGCCTGAACAATCCTGCCTTCGTCAAATATTATTACAGCTCTTCTACTTTCCCCTGCGACAACCAACTTGCCTGATTTTCTGGAAATACTTATAACCTGAAACACATCCGGGAGAGTAATATCGTCAAATTTTCCTTTTATCCCCATCGGGTATAATTTACCCTGTTATAACCTTTTGTAAATATTTAATTCTTTAACAAAAGGTTGGATTTATTAATGAATAAATGGTAGTTAAAACCGAAAAACAGCTATGCAGGAAAGAAAAAAAATACTACTGGCCGAAGATTCCGCTTTTTTCAGAACTATGTTCGGAGACGCTTTGAGAAAAGAAGGTTTTGAAGTTGAAACCGCCGTCGACGGGATAGAAGCTCTTTCAAAACTCAATTCGCCTGACTGCCGATACAATCTTTTTTTGCTTGATCTCCAAATGCCCAACATGAGCGGCACAGAACTTCTTAAAAAAATTAAAAATGAAGGTTCCGCGATTAAAATACCGACTACATTGATATTGACAGGTACTACTCCCAGCTCATCACAGCTTTCCGAACTCAGACAGCTTGGAGTAAAAGGCTATATAGTAAAATCCCAATCTGAAAAGGATATTATTTTCAGAATAAAGAGTTCCCTGGATAGTAAAGAAAACATTAAGAAAGATAAAAAAGAGCTTATATCAATCCCGGTGCAATACTCAAAAGGTAACCGCTTCGTCAATGTCAGCACATTTGATTTCACACAAAAGGGTTTGTATATAGCTACGACAAATCCGGTTCCTGTCGGAGATATTCTTCAGTTAAAGTTTAATATCCCGACCGCAAATAAAAGTGTAGTTTTAAACGGCAAGGTAATGTTTAATATCAAACTTGGTTCACAGAAAACCGGCTCTTATCCACCCGGAATGGGAATTCATTTTATGAATCTGAGCGACAATTTAAAACAGATTTTAGCCGATTTTGTCAATTCCAGCCAAGACAGGTCGGCTACTTCGTAAAATCAACCGTATTTTTCTTGAAGTTGAACGTGTAAGAAATCATAAAATTATCATGCGGCGGTTCGTCAAATCTGGTAGATTTTACTCTGTTAATAATGCAACTGTTCAGACTTCTGCTTCTTATACTTGAGTTCTCAACCCTTGCTCTGGTTACTCTTCCGCCTGAGGCAACAGTA
>CAYYBZ010000141.1:0-2813 GCA_964470285.1 uncultured Oligoflexia bacterium | reverse complement strand
TACGCTGCCGTGCAACCCGGGATTCTTTTTAACGGCATCCTGATAACAGTATGTGACCTTTGATATTTTACTTTTTAAAGTGTTGCGAAATTTATTTACGTCTTTTTTCTCAGAGAGCATAACCTCTTCACTCATTATCGAGAGCCCGACATCGATATCGAGCATTCTTTTTATCTGTTTGATATCTATCTGTCTGGACATCGCGGTTTCTTTTCGACCGCGCATCTCTCTTGAAGCGGAAAGCTTTCCAGATGCCTGATTCAAATCAACGGCCAAGACGTCGTTTTTTCGCAAAGAATCGACTACGTTGGGAACGGCAGGAGCGGGTTTTCGGGTTGCCCGCGGCCTGGGGATTTTTCTTCTTGATTCAGGTTTTGAAATATTACTTTTAGGGGGAGTCCTTTTTGCATCCTTACTTCTGCTACTTCTTTGTGTTGTTTTCCCTTTGGTTTTTCTATCTCTGATTTTATCGAGCGATTTACTTAAATCTTTTCTCAGGGCATTTTCGTTAATTATCTCCCTGGAAGGCTTTTTTACTGTCGGAACTACTTTGATATCCGGTCTGGGGATCACAAGATTTTCCTTTTCATGCTCGGTATTATCGGTAATATCATTGGCAACTGTTATAGGTTTCTTCTTACCTGATGATGCGAAATAATTCCTTACCATTTTAAAGCCGAAAGCGAACAGAAGCAGACCTATAAGACCGGCTGCAATTAAAAATAATATTTTTCTAAGCTGGATTTTTTGATCTGGTTCATAAAGAAGTTCCTGGGAACGCTGCTCTCTCCTTCTTTCTCGCATTGAAGCCATCTCAAGGACCTGAGCCATACTCTCTTCATCGGTTCTTATTTCTTCCTTTGTAACTTCATGGGCCTGGGGATATTTTACTTTTACCGTTTCCTGCTCGGCTGTTTTTGAAACTTTTTTGTGAACTGCAGTTTTGGGAGGTTTTTTAATTTTTTCAGGCCTGGATGGCTTCGCGGGTTCTTCCAGTTCTTTCAGGACTTTTTCATCAACAGCCTCCGGCTCCTGAGACCTTAAAAATAATTCTTCCTCTGAAGCGGCTTCAGTAGCTTCATATTCAAACGGCGTTTTCATCTCCGGTGACGTAACTGCTTCTTCGCTGACGCTTTGGGATTTTTCTTTCGGAACCTTTCTTATTTTGTAAGAGATTACTACACGTTTTTCCCCTACTACAATTTCGTCACCGTCCTCGAGCTTTGATCTCTCAACCTTTTTACCGTTCAGAAAAGTTCCGTTTGCGCTTCCAAGGTCCTGAAGGAAAAGCTTTCCCTCGCCCAGAAACTCAATCTGAAAATGCTTTCTTGATATGTATTTATCCTGAACGCGTAAATCGGCTTCCTTATCCCTGCCTATAACCACCAGCCTTGTACTGATCTTAAAGCTTTTTAAAAACGGACCTTCTTCCTCATATATCCTTAAAAAAGGATATACAATGCCCTGACCGGCAGGTTCTAACCTTATTTCACCAGATGAGCTTTTAGCCATTACGATTTTATAAATTAACAGATTTGACAGTTATACATTAGGAAATTATAGCATATAAAAATAGAAGTGGGCAGATTTTGGGCACTGATTCATTTTTCAGGTAGAGCTATCTCCGTATGAAAACAGGACATACTCACCTTCAGTCGCTATTTGCTTAAGTTTACCGCGTATTTCCGCTATATTCTCCCAGTGTTTCTTTTTAATTAGACAATAAAAATGCTTTCGAGTTTCAATAAAATGCCTGAACTGCCCTGCTGTTAGTCGTAATAGGCTATCCGTTGTATTAAACTCAGGGATACTCTGCATTATTTTATATTTTTTTTTATCGGTCTCAATTGAAATAACTTTTGTATCCGCATAAAAAACCGGCGCCGGAAGATAAATATTGTACAAATAAAGGATAGATTCTTTTGGTGAAACCTCATTGTATTTTCTTACAAGGTTTTTTATTTCTCCTGAAGGGTTTGAATATCCCCCCTTATCCGGAATATACGGGATAAAGTTGATTATATTTATTATCAGCAGCAAAAAAATAACCAGCCATATAACAAGATTTTTATTTTTGATCCGGATCTCATTAAAAGCCATTGCTGTAAAAATACCGATCGCAGGATAAACGACAATCATATAATGCTCAAGCTTGGAAGAGGAAAGAGAGTAAATTATCAGACATGCAAATATCCAGGTCAAAAACACACAGAATCTTGTAAAAGAGATCTTTTTGAAATTAAGGGCAAATATAGCTATAGAGATTAAAAAAAGAACAGAAATCCAAGGGTCCAGATGAGCAAAAGTTTTTATATAAAAATAAACAGGCTTGCTGAAATAGGAATCTCCGCCTCCCATATAATGATTTATAATTTGATCGGAAAAGAATCTTTTTATAAAAAACTCCGGTTTTGAAAACAGATGATAAAGCTGCCACGGTAGAATCATCATCATCATGATAGCAAACGCTTTTAAAGAATCCGGACTCACAAACCTGCTTGCTTTACGGTTATGCACATAATACAAAAATGGAATTAAAACGGCGGGGAAAAAAACGTAACCCTTTGTCAGGAACGCAAGACCTGCACTTATCCACGCGATGTAAAACCATTTACTTTTATCCACAGCCTCAATAAAAGCGATTATTGAAAGTGTTATGAAAAATACAAGCGGGACATCAAGCATTGCACGTCTTGAAAAATTAAGAAAGAGCTGGAAACCCATAAGGCTCAAAGCCGCAATCAAAGCGCTTCGGTCATTGGTTTTTTTGCGTGTGTAAACGAAAACAACTAAAACCGTGGCAAAACCGAAAA
>CAYYBZ010000140.1:0-6115 GCA_964470285.1 uncultured Oligoflexia bacterium | reverse complement strand
TGATATTGTTATGTTTGAAGACGAAAAAGAATACTGTCCCGCAACGCATGTGAAATTTATCTGGTCGATATCCATTGATAGCACCGCAGGGACACTAGAGTCTTCTACGGTTAAGTTTATCTCAACGTGTTCTGAGCGCTCGGTATTCACTACAATGATTTCACCCTGAATTGTACCCGGAGTAAGCTCTGTACAGTCGACACTTAAGTTGACACTTGAGGGAGATTGAACTGAAGATTTATCTGAGCTTAACCAGTCGTAGGAAGTTATTATGATAGCATAAGTGTCTTGAGTTCCGTCTACATCGTTTATAGTGAAAGAAGCCGCATCCTGTATAGCTTCTCCCTGTTCACACGAAATATTCAGAACATTGGCTGAGAGAAGTGTACTTGAAGACTGCGGTGTAAAGCTGATTTCAGCAGAAGGTTTACTTTCTTTTTCATCAATAACGGAAGTTAAAACAAGAAAATATTGCTTTCCGTTTGTAAGGCCGCTTAGTGAAAAATTACTTTCACCTGCGGAAATTTCTATAGGAGAAGCTCCTTCTTCGGCATCCGAGCTCTTATAAACCTGGGTCTCATTTCCGTAATATAACTTGTATCTTACACCTTCAATAGAATCCCAGAATATATCGGCTCCTTTATCCTTTATTTCTATTCTTATATTTTTAGGCGGAGATATGCTGTCAAGTAAACCGGGGCCCTGTGCATTACGCCCGCAGGCTGAAATTAAAAATATTGTAATTAATGAAAAAATAATTGATTTAATGTTATTCATAATAACCTCGATAAAACGTTCAATAATAATACGATGCAATATTCATACCCTTCATCTTAAGGATAAGTGCTTATAATTATAGTATAATTATGCTTCTCAGAAATGCATGTTACAGACAATCGGCACATTTTTTCATAATAGGCCGAAAATAATGAAAAATTTACATGGCAGGGTTTCGAGGTATCAATAACATATTAAAAATCTTGACTTAGTTCCAACCATCAAATATTGGAATGAAAGAATAATTAACTTATTTTCTGTCAAAAGGAAGGTGAAACTATGCAATTATTAAGGTTTTTCTTGCTTGCCTTTTTTGCGCTAAGCTTAATTACATGTTCCGGGGATGTACCCGATACCGAGTCTTTAAATAAAGAGATAGCAGGGGTGTATAAGCTTTCTTCGGGTGACTCGTTTTCAGGATTAAACCTTACTACTTTTCAATATTTTCAATTCAACGAAGACGGAACGGCTCATGAAATTCATATAGACACAGCAACAAATATTGTTGCTTCAATTGATTTTATATTTTCAGTAATTAACGACACAACGGTTTCAATGGCGCTGTCATCCGGCGCAGGTGACAGAAAACTAGTGAATAAATTTCCGGTTCTTTACCAGGCCTTCGGCGGCGGTAATCTTTATTTTTATGAAAAAACCGACGATACGGTTTTAACTTTGACAGATAATTCCGGTAATACGATTACACTTACAGAACAGGATGAACTTCCTGACGAGGCCCTATGTCTTGAATTTTCAGAGCCGACAGCCTTTGCGGATCTTGAACCTGAACCGGTTGAAGAAACGAATTTAGTATGGGACGGAACATCGCTTTGGTATGAAGAGAATGAATCGAGGAAAATTTATCCGGTTAATCCGAGCACGGGTGAAGTAGGATCGGCCTACGATGTAAGTGCCGCGGGACAATATACGCATATTCATGCATATCAGGCAGGAGAGTTCTGGGCTCATTGCCATTGCGGGAACACGAATGATGCCAAGCTTATAGACAGTGCAGGCGCGGTTTCTTCCACACTGAATACGGATACTGATCTATCGCATGAGATAAGCATTGCTTCCATGGCCTTTGACGGAACATATCTGTGGTTATTCGGGCAAAACGAAACGACAGATGATTACGAATTTATAAAAGTCGATACTTCGGGACCTACTCTATCGGGTGTTTTTGCATTCAACTTTGATTTAGAAGCAATCACCTGGGACGGAACTTATTTCTGGGCAATAACAGATTTCTATTCACATCAGTTTATTATTAAGATTAACCCGGACTCCGCCGGGTTTACTTCCGCGGCAACCTACAAAGTGCCTTATCCGGGAATTGAATGGAAGGGTATAGCGTCGGTTGGTTCAGATATTTATTTTCTCGGACTTGACGAAGCTGCTGTAAATAAGGGAGTAATAACAAAAGTAACACCTTAAAACCGGTAATTTCATTATTGAAATAAAATGAAAGTTTTTTAAGGACGGTGAATAAATGAAATATTTAAAATTATTGCTGATACTGATTTTATCCTTAAGCGTTACAAAATGCGGCACTGATTTACTCAATTCCCAAAAATCAAATAGTAAAATATCGGGAATATGGAAACTTTCGGAAGGGAAATATCTTTCAGGCATTGAAAATGCAGCGTGGATACAATACTTACAATTTAATAAAGACGGCACGGGAAATTTGATTCTGAAAAATCCCTCAACAGGAATTCTTGCCTGCACCGATGTGATATTCGCGGTTTTAACAGATTCGACTTTTCAGATTTCGCTTAACGGGGATTTCGGTTCCGTCTCATATATCTACGAAAAACCAGACGGTTCCAACTTAACTATAAAGGATCAAAATTCGAATTCTTTGAATTTTGAATTTAACGATGAAATTCCTCAGAATTCTCAATGCATGGATTTTACGGTAGAAAACGAATACAGGGATTTCACAGTTGAACCCGATAATAACTCCGATCTAGTCTGGGACGGAACATATCTTTGGTTTACTGATGAGGAAGACAGCGGTCAGATTTATCCCTTTGACCCTTCGGTGGGGTCTTTGGGCGCCCCTTTTGACCTTGGTAATACCGGATGTAACGCATATACATTCATTCAGAGCTATCAAAGAGGCTATTACTGGGCACACTGCAATTGCGGTAGCGGTAACGAAATATCCAAAAGAAATGCGGCGGGTTTAGAATTTGATGTGGTTGACACCTCCGGTTACGGTATAGGCAATAAAATTGAGATTGATGTCGCAACATGGGACGGAAGCAATCTATGGCTGCACGGATTAAACCGTTTTACCGGCAAAGATCGTATGCTTAAAGTTGACAGTAATTCCTTAAGCAATCCTTTACTGGCTTCTTATGAATTTGACTCAAATATAAGGGGGCTTAGCAATGACGGAACATATCTGTGGGCAATAGCAAGGTGGGCGCCCCATCAGACAATAGCCAAAATTGATACGGATCACAGTAATTTTACGGCTGTTGCCACATATAATTCTCCGGATTTAGATATTAACTGGATCGGAGTCGAAGTAGTAAATTCTTCTTTGTATTTACTTGGAGTTGACGAGAAAAACGATAATAATGCCGTAATATTCAAGGTTAGTCCTTAATCTTCTTTTGATTGGAGTAGTTATGAGAAAACTTTTTTATTTATTACTTTTCGGCTTAGTAACACTTCCCCTTGCATTTGCAAGGGCCGATGCAGGATATGAAAAGGCAAAAAAAAATTTGACAGAGAAAAGGATCCCTTACTGGGAGAATATTCTTAAAAAACCTACCGGTAATAAAGTAAAGATTCTTGTAGATTTTAACAGTTACCCTAAAACAGCAAAAGCAATGAAAAAACTGGATTTTGATGTTTTATCCCGTATTCGTGGTTCTTTTAACTCGGCGCAGTCAAAGAAAAAAGGTGTATTGAAAGGTAAAATAGTCAAGGTTCAAATCAGGCATGATCCTAAATCAAAGAAATCGGCTTACCGGTACAGTGCGATGAAAAAAATTCTAAATGTCGTTACTTCCCCAGGCGAAAAGAATTGGGTTAATGCCATTGAGTTGGTTAATCTCTTGAAAAGCCTTTAGGCAAAGCTAATTTATTCGCTTACGAATTTTTTTATCCACCAGTCTCTCGAGGTGGATCCGATAAGGTTTGTGCCGTGCCCTGCAAAATAGATATTGCCTTCTGAATCTATATTAATGGCCCAGATAACATCGCTTAACTTGCTGCCGGTATCGAAGGATTTGTTCCAATTAGAAGTGTCTTCCGTTCCGTTTTTTACTTAAAAATTTGACGTAATTTGATGCAATCTATAAATTGTTCATTCAATTAAATAATAGAGAGGTTATATGAAAAAATTATTTGTTGCTTTGGTTTTACCACTGTTTATTCTTTCTTTTTCTTCGTGTGCGAGAATGCAGCTCTCAAGCGCCCATCTAAACAATCAGGTTCAGCTCAATCCCACTTCAGAACCTGTAAAAAAACATTTTAAAGAATCGGTATGGAATCATTACTTTATTTTTCAATTGGTACCGACATCTGAACCTAATATATCTGAAATGCTTGCTTCTCATATTGCCCCCGGTGATAAAGTCGTGGGTTTAAAGGTGGGCAAAAAGATGACCTTTCTAAACGGTCTTGTGTGCGCACTTGTAGGTGTTATTTACTGCCCTGAAACCACAACGATTGAAGGTGATGTAGTAGCAGCTGAGTAATAGAGAAAAAAAGAGCCATGTCCCTTAAGAAGGAGACATGGCTCTAGTCATATCAGCTTTTAATTATCCGGGCCGTCAAATGAGATATAGGGTCTGAGCGCGAAGTTTGAATTTTCAAATGAACCGTATCTGAAGCGTAAGTAATCCAACGAATAGTGGTTGGCATCAAGGAAGAATGCGTTTATTGTTCCGGGTGTAAGGTAAGCCGTAACATCTACTATGGCATCGCCTTCACATGGAAGAGACTGTATGAATACTTTTCCCGTCGGATTACGATCGCCTATATCAAATGTACCGTAGTCGTTTATTCTATGAAGTTTGGGGCAATAGGTAGCCGCAGCCGGCTCTCCCATGATCTGGAAAAGATGAAGTGCGGCTGTTTCGAAGTTTGAAACATCTGTAAGATCAAATTTTAAGAGCGTCCAGTCTTTATCATTGGTCCATATTTCGCCGTCCCACCAATCATAATTACCGACCTTAAGGTAAGTCCATGTATCGCTTAAGCCGTAATCATAATAATAATTGTCCCATGAAATATATCCGTCATGTATAGGGTAAATATCAGCGTTAGCAGTGGTTGTCGCACTTGCAGGGGTACAATAGCCTGAGTTTCCGCCCGAAGAATTATAGGCTCTTACTCTGTAGTAATATAAAGTGCCCGGGGTAAGGCCGGTATCGGTATAAGTTGTTACATTCGTTCCTACAGTGGCAATCTGAGAATAACTGGCTCCTTCATTTTCCGATCTTTCAATCCTGAAAATATCTTCCTGCGGATCGCTTGAATTATCGGTCCAATCGAGTTTTATCTCAAAAGGATTTAATACGGTTAAAGTCAATCCGGAAGGCGCAGCCGGAGGCTGAGCAGTAACAACAAGAATGACCATCACGTTTACGTTTGAGTTGCCGTAAGCATCATTGCTTGTAATATTAATATTGCCGTTATATGTGCCGGGATTTGCACAGTTAAAGTTTATCAGATTAACGGTGCCTGAATTTACTCCGCTTGATACGCTTAGATCGAAGAAACCGGATGATTCGGAGAGGTTCCAGTTTAGCTGCTCGCTTCCTAAATTTCCTATGGCTAAGGTCGGTGTAGGACTTACCGATCCACCCATATCACATGTTAAATAGAAACTTGCCGGTGACCATGTAATCTGTGGAGGTGTAGATGAAGCCGTAACCGTTAATGTAACCGGAACGGTAACGGTACCATGGCCGTAAGCATCGTTACTGTTTATCGTAATAACTGAACTGAAAGTTCCGACATTCGAGCAATTGATGCTTGTCAGATTAATTGTCGCGGCATTTGTTCCACTGGTTGTACTCAGGTTAAAGAATAATGCGCTTTCAGAAGCACTCCAGTTAAGTGCTTCAGAGCCGCTATTTCCAATGACTAATTGAGGTGTCGGAGAGACAGAACCGCCTTGCTCACAGCTTAAGCTGAAGCTGGCCGGTGACCATGTGATTTGAGGAGGAGTGGAAGATTCTGTAACCGTCAGCGTAACCGGAACGGTAACGGTTCCATTTCCATATGAATCGTTGCTGGTTATAGTAATGTTTGCATTGAAAGTTCCGACATTCGAGCAATTGATGCTTGTCAGATTAATTGTCGCGGCATT
>CAYYBZ010000139.1:0-6129 GCA_964470285.1 uncultured Oligoflexia bacterium | reverse complement strand
CGGTTTTAAAGTGGAAGATTATAAAAAGAGCAAATTATCAACAGAAATCTTTATAGACATGTCTTTGGTTACCACCCATGAAGTAAAGAGGTTCGGTCATGATCAGTCAATTCCTGTAAAATATTTAAGCCGGGAGATTTTTGTACTTAATACAGGTGCGTTCTTCCTTTATGTCCTTATAGCTTTTATTTTCGGCATACCGTTGTTCTATTTGACATTTTATAAAAGCTGGAAGAGGGGATGGGGACAGCTGCTGGTTAAAATAAACTACGACGCACAAAAGGAGAGCTTTCTAACATTAAAGTTGTCGGCAAGTGAAATTATTGACAAGGAAAGACTCATAGAGATAGTGACAGATAAACAAAAACATCAAAAAGAAAAATACAGGCGCCAATTGAGACAAACGGGATCTTTGGTAAGGAACATGGTAGGAAGGGAAACATTTTTTGAACGTGTTCCGGCCAAGGTTTATTTCTGTTACCTTTACGGCACTATTGAAGATGTCGGTGTTACAAAGAAAACCGTCGGTAAATATTCAATGGTGCAAAAGGTAAAAATTGTCAAGAATCAACAGCAGGAAATATTTTTCCAACTAGAGAAGGAAGAAGCTTTCGTGCGTGTTTTTACTAACAAGGGCGAGCAGGAGATAAGCGGAATAGAACTCAAAATTGACGGTATGCCCGATGTTATATATTCAAAAGCCGGGGCAGGGACAAATTTCTATCTGAAGATAGGCAATTATGTATTAAGAGGAGTTTACGAAGGAAAGACGTTTTCACGTAATATTGATGTTACTAACCTTGATGACAGGGATGTTTTTATTGATCTTGAAGAGGACGAGCTTGCTAGCCAGGCTGAAACAAATCATGAAGCCGTAGCCCAGCAAATGATTGCCCAGGGGGATCTGGAAGGAGCGGCAGAGCTTTACAAAAAGTATGGGGACGGGCAAAAGGCGCAGCAGCTTCTTGGAGAAGTACACATTAAAAATAACGTTGATGAAAGAGCCGCTCAGGTTTATGTCGGGAAAAAAGAGTATAAAAAGGCTTCAGATGTTTATGCTCAATTAAATGAACCTGAAAAGGCAAATCACATGATGGGGCTTCACTATTTATCGGAAGAAAACTATGAAAAAGCGCTTGAATGCTTAAGGGATTCCGAAAACCATAAGGTTTTAGCCAGAATTTACGAAAAACTGGGTAAATCTGATGAAATGCATGAGAGCATGGCCATACATTTTATGGACCAGGGACAGAACGTTGAAGCTGCACTGGAGTTTGCAAAGGCAAAGAAATTTGCCCAGGCGGGTGAGCTTTACGAAAAAATAGGGGATCCCTTAAAGGCCGCATACATGCATGCCAAAGACGGTAACTATGCTCTGGTGGGAGAACTTTTTGCCAGGGCAGGTGAAAAGAGAAGAGCTGCGGTGGCTTTTGAAAAGGCCGGACAATATGATTCGGCAATGATTTTCTATAAAGAACTCGGGGAAAAATCAAAAATTGCGGAATTGCTTTTAAAACAGAATAAATACCTGGAGGCCGCAATAGAATTTAAAGACCAGGGGCTTTACGATGACGCTATAAGCGCATGCCAGCAGATTCCGGAAAATAACGAGGACTATTATCCGGCATACTCGCTTCTAGGCCAGATTTTCTCTCTTAAAGGCATAGATGATCTTGCCATCAAATCTTTTGAAAAAGTTTTTTCGAAGGACCCAAAGCTGCTGGGCAAGGAACGGCTGTATGAGTACGGTTTAGTTCTTGAGAAGGTTTCCGATTTTAACAAGGCATTGCTTGCATTCGAGATTTTACTGCAGTTGGATATCCATTACGAGGATACCGCTCAGAAAGTTAAGGCACTAAAAGCAAAGGTTTCCCAGCAGAGGACGAAAGCACAAAGCGCAGCATCTCAGGCACCGGCCTCGCAGCCTCAGGGCGCTATCAGATATGAAATGATGGAAGAGCTTGGAAGAGGCGCCATGGGTATAGTCTACAAAGCTAAAGACACCCTGCTTGACCGTGTTGTAGCGTTCAAAACCCTGCCGGCGGTTTTAAAAAACGATCCGTCAGCACTTGAAAGCCTTTTAAAGGAAGCAAAAACGGCTGCAAAACTTTCTCATCCGAATATCGTAACAGTTTTTGACGTGGGACAGGAAAACGGCGTTTATTATATAACAATGGAATATGTCCAGGGTAAAACACTTCAGCAGATACTTCAAAAGGTTAGACGGGTAAATCTTGAAAATTTCTTGAATGTCGCGATTCCTCTTTGTGATGTTCTTTCCTATGCACATTCAAAACAGGTTATTCATCGTGATATTAAGCCGTCTAACGTTATTCTTTTCCCCAACAAGGGTGTAAAACTGATGGATTTCGGTATAGCCAAGGTTTTACAGCAGGGCGGGAAGGATCAAACGCAGATGCGTGGTACACCTCTGTATATGGCACCCGAGCAAATCATGGGAGAAGGTATCGACCATCGTACAGATCTATATGCGCTGGGAGTGACTTTCTATGAAATGATTTCCGGAATGCCTCCTTTTACAGAGGGCGATGTCATGTACGCACATGTTCACAGACCGCCAAGGTCCATTGATGAAATGGTAACCGGTGTAGACCCCAGGGTTTCAGCCGTGGTTATGAGATGTCTTCAGAAAGACAAAAATGCCAGGTTCAATTCGTCAGAAGAGATAAAGGCTGTTTTGAGTCAGTTAAAGGTGTGAGCCTCCTCTAATTCCTTTTACGACATAAACTCTTAATGGCTGCGATTTGCCTTTGACGTTAATTTTGCCTATCGGATCGCATATAAATTCATTTTTAACCGTTTCATAGGTTTGTTCACCTATTGCAATACCGTTTGGAGGAGCAAGACTTTCAATTCTGGATGCGCAGTTAACGGTATCTCCCAACACGGTGTACTCCATCTTTTTTTCCGATCCGATAACTCCGGCAACAGCGTTACCGGTATTAATCCCTATTCTTATGTTAAAGCGTTTTTTTAGATCAACCTGGGAGTGAAATTTTTTTAATGCGTTAACCATTTTCAGGGCCGCAAGCACGGAATGTTTCACATCGTTTTCGTGAGATTGAGGAGCTCCGAAAATGGCCATTATTGCATCACCTATATATTTATTGACGGTGCCGCCCAGACAGATTATTTCTTCCACCATTCTTGAAAAGTATTCATTGAGTAATGACGCAATTTCACTTGGCGAGAGTTTTTCGGAGAGCGCTGTAAAGTTTTCAATATCTGAAAAGAGAACCGTAACCTCTCTTTCTTCGGCCTCAAACGGATTTTCCATTAATTCCCTGTCTTTTTTTGAAATTGCACTTGCAATTTCAGGAGAGAGATGTTTTTCAAGGCTTGATAAAATTCTTGTAAGCTCCCGGTTCTTTTTTTGAAGGCCTATTTTTACAAGACCTGCTGCAAGTTGATCGGTGATCGCTGTAACAGTGTCAAGATCGTCACGGTTGTGTATATATGTCTCTTTATTTGAGCAGATATAAATAAAGCCGTAAACTTTTTCAAGGCTTCTTATAGCTGAAACTATAATGCTTGAGTTTTCAGATTTGGTTCCCACAAGCTTACCGGGTGAAAGTAAAAAAGAATTAATGCCGCAGGACAGCTTTTCTTTAATAATATTTAATACGTTCCCTGCAATCTCAATTTTGCCTGGGGCCAGCGTACAGGCGAGTTGCGGCCTAAATTCTTTTTGGGTATTGTCAAAAAGAAATATGCCGCCGTTTTCAAGGTTCATGGATTGCAAAATTATGTTCTTTACGACGTTGAGCAGGCTGAGTTCGTTGAATGCATTGCTTATCGCCTTTGAAGCCTGGTAAAGTGCTTTTATCTTCAGATTGATACTCTCGCTCATCGGGGGATATTCGATAATATCCGATTTGAACGCGACATTTGTTGGCTCTTCGCTTGGTTGTTCTATATTTTCAACTTCTGAATAATCCTGTATTTGTTCCGATATCTCTTCAAGTGAAGCACCGCTTTCCGGGAATTTGGCCTTTTCAGCATTCAGAACTGCGGGAGTTTTTTCCTGAGCATATTCCAGGATTTTAAATATGAAAATGTTTTTGCCGATTTGAATTTTGTCTCCGTCAAAAATATCAGAGCCTGAAATTCTTTTACCGTTTAGGAAAACACCGTTTTTACTTTCCTTGTCTTCCAGAAAGAAATTCCCGGTACGGCTGACGGTGATTGTTGCATGATTTCTTGATGTCATGTCATCCGAAAGAATCAGATCATTGCCCATACTGCGGCCTATCTTAAGGCCGTCCTTATGTATGAATAATTCTTTGCCCTTGAGAGGCCCTTCTGTTATTAATATTTTTGCATGCATCGGTTTTTTGTTAAATTGGACTTTAAAAAATGATATGTTAGATTTGCTTTCCTGTAAATAGTATATTCTTCATTAATATGGAGGAATTTTATGAGGCTTTCCCGTATTTCAATAATACTCTTAATTATGTTCTTTTTGCTAACTTCCTGTAAGACAAAGCAAAAAACACCTGATGAAGGTGATTCCGAATCACCAAATACCTCAAATAAGACTAATGCCGATTTTATTCTGGCAGATTATGTAGAAAACGGCGAAATAGACTTTACCAAGCTTAAAATACAGGGTTTACCGAGAATCAATGATTATTTCAGTGAAATGAAAAGTTACGATTTGGCAGCATTAAAAAACCTAAACGAAAGGAAAGCTTTCTGGATAAACATTTATAACATATTCGTTTTCAAGCTTCTCGCGCAGAATTATCCCGACAATAACAGCATATTTAAAATCGAGGGTTTTATGAATTCAAAATCGTTAAATATCGGCGGAAGAGATGTAACTCTTTTTGATATCAGTAACGAAATATTGCGATTCGGTAAAGAAGCAAAAGATCCCAGAATTAATTTTGCACTTTTTAACGGTACAAAAAGTTCAGCACCGTTGATGAAGAAAATGTATACCGGTGAAAATATAGAAAATGAACTCAATACCCGTACTGAAAAGTTTATCAAAGATCCTGCCAATGTAGAGCTTGATAAAAAGAATAAAGTTCTAAAGCTTTCCCAGATATTTGAATATTTTAAAATTGATTTTAAAGCGTCCGGAGGTTCATTAGAATTTGTCGCTAAATACATGCCTGAAGAAGAAAGCAAATTTCTCAAATCTAATAAAAAGGATATCAAGATAGAGTTCTTGAATTACGACTGGGATTTCGCCGGATTTCCGCCTTCAGAAATGGGAAAATAGCTACGAAAGGATTGATTTTAAATGGCAGACAAAAACAATAAAAGGATAAAAGAAAGAATTCCGCTAAGAGAGGAAGTTAAGCTCTTCGTAAAAGATATGGAGAATTTCCTGACAGAATATGCAGACAACATCTCGCAGGGAGGAATGTTCATAAAGAGTTCAAACCCTCTTCCCATTGGCACTCAATTTGATCTCGAGCTCTCAATAGGATCAGAAGACCAAAAAATTAAGGCAATAGGTGAAGTAGTATGGACCAAAGAGTTTTCGTCCGAGTCAGACAGACCATCCGGTATGGGTGTCAGATTTATCAAAATTCAGGCAGAGTCAAAAAAGATGATCAGAGATTTGATTGAAAAAGCCTGAAACCGATTAAAATATCCCGCCTATAAACCTTTTAGGGCTTTAAAATTATATTATCAATCAGATGAACGTTCTTATACGATACAGAAACCGCCAGAACCGACTCTTTTTCTATTTTATCAAAAAAAGCCAGGTTTTCCGTAGAGCGGAGTTCTGCATAATCAACCTTAATATCTTTTTCCTGTTTTAGAGTTTTTAAGACCGCTTCAATCAGTCTTTTTGAGTTTTTTTCTCCCGAATTGAATAATCCCAGGGCACCAGTTAAAGATTTATAGATTATTGAAACCTTTTTTCTGTCGTCTTTGCTCAAATAATTATTCCTTGAGCTCATTGCCAATCCGCTCTCTTCTCTGACAGTAGGTAAAATGTAAATCTTCGTGTTTATGTTTAGATCCTTTATCATTTTTTTAATTACTAAGGCTTGCTGAGCATCCTTCTGACCGAAATAAGAAACATCGGGTTCAACAATATTGAAAAGCTTTGCAACAGCAATAAGTATGCCTTCAAAAAATCCTGGC
>CAYYBZ010000138.1:0-6131 GCA_964470285.1 uncultured Oligoflexia bacterium | reverse complement strand
ATAGTTCCTTCCGTTTATCTCCGGGCGCAATCCATTTAAGTTTATGAAAACGGGGTATATATTTGTAAATTCCGGCCGGAACATCTTTTATTTTTCCCGCGACAAGATAGATTTCAAGGGGAAAAAGGGCACCGGCGGAAGGGGCGGCTCGAAACAAAGTATTATTGTCTGTAATACCCTGCGCAGCCCATAACAGTTGAGAAACTTCTTTTAGGCTTAATTTTTCGTCTGAATATTCTCGTTCAGATTTTCTTTTGCTTATGGATTTTTCCAGTGAAACATCACTATCATAAACCGGTTTTGGAAGATTGATACCGGCTATGCGATTTTTATCTGGTAAAACGTTTTTTGGAAAACCGAAACCGGGGGAAAATATAAATGCTAAAAAAAATAAAAATATTTTTCCTGAAAGTTTCAATATTTGTCCTTATTGAATTCTATGACAAGTTTCTTAATGGCTCCCAGCTTTTCGATAGAATCGTAGGAATTTTCGTAAATATATTCAAAAACTTCGCCTTTCTCATCCTTTGTAATCAAAAACGCGATGAATTTTTTTGCTTTGGAAAATTTTTCTGCTGTCAGAGATGTTTTATATCCCTTAACAATGGGAGAGGGCATGCCCTGATTTCCCTGTTCGGCTTGATGCTTTGAGAGGGCCTTTATGAGGCCTGTATTTGCCGGAAGAACAAAGACTTCTTTTTTTATCTCTTTAGCCTTACTTCTGTTAAAGATAATGTCTAAAACTTTATATTTAACGGCAGTAATTTCGTCAATTTCCTTTTTTTCACCTGTTTTTTCCAGAACCAGGATTGTCTTTGAATCTCTGACGGTATCTTCAATGGCGATATCCTCGATAATAAATTGCGACATAAATGCTCCGTGCGGAAGTATGGTTAAAAAAGTCAAAAGTAATATGGAAAAGAAGATAAAAGAATTTTGCTTCATTTTTTCTTTCTTTATTAAGGTTCTGTTACTTCAATCTCTATTGATGATGATTTGTCGGAATCGTCGGTTGATGCCTCACATGTAACTGAATGTATTCCCGGTTCGGTAAATATATGTGTTGGATTTTTTTCCAAAGAGATTTCACCGTCGTCGAAGTCCCAGTAATATTCGATTATACCGACATAACCTTCAGTGTCTGCAGTAAACTTAACTGTCAGGGGAGCAGGTCCTGATGTAACGTCTGCCGTAAGGTTCAGATCGAATAGAACTCCACATTGAGTTAATATAAATGATGTAGAGATAATTAGTGTAACAATAAGTAATTTAATTCTCATAATCCGTCCCCTGAAGTTAAAATTCATTTAAAATTTAATAACTTCTTTATGTCAAAAAGTCAAAATATGCAGAATTAATTTAATATTGCAGTCTTTTCATTAAATCTGTGTATTAATGCACGGGAATTTGAATTTACTTACATCCCTGTAAGTGCCCGTAAATAAAATACTAAATGTACATAAAATTTCGTTGTTAACCTTGTCGGACTTGACGTAATACCCCCAGGGGGTATAGCATAAAAATATGATGATCACTTTAAAAAGAAAGGAAATATAAATGAGGGCTGGAAAAAAGAAATTTCCGGATCATTCTTCACAGATCAACAGAATTCAAAGAATAAAAGGGCAACTTGACGGAATAGGGCGAATGATTGAAGAAAACAGATACTGTGTAGATATACTGACACAAATCAAGGCAATAGGTGCGGCTATAAGATCTTTGGAAGCATCTATTCTTGAAAGACATCTAGGTCATTGTGTCAAAAATGCTTTCAGGTCCAAAAACGAAAATGATGCTCAGGAGAAAATAACCGAACTTTTAAGCCTTTTCAAGAAGACTTCATAAATTAATAAAATCACTTTTTTAGGAGAGATACATGCAAAAAAAAATCGGCATCCTCTTAAAATCAATTATTCTTATTTCATCTTTTTTATTCTTTCTCAAATCCATATCAGCCCAGGAGATATATACGTTTGATTCAATGATGAAGAAGCTTGAAAATCACTCAGAAATCCGCTCCCTTAAATCAAAATCAAAATCACTTGAAGAATTATCGGTTTTTAAATCCTCTTGGGAGGACCCTGTTTTAAGAATTGATGCGATTAATTTTCCTTTAAACAGTCTGACTTTCGGAAAAACTCCCATGACCGGAATAGCTTTAACGGTCAGCCAGCAAATTCCCCTTACCGGGAAATATGGAAACATGAAAGATGCCTTTAAAGAAAAATCCATGATTATGAATCAGCAAAAGGCCTCAAAGTTAAGGGAGCTTAAAAAAAACATCTGGTTAAACCTTATAAGCCTGTATCGCACAGGAACTGAGCAGAGTATTTTAAACGAGAATGTCGCATGGCTGGATCAGATTATTAAGGTTACTTCAAAAAAGTATTCAACAGGGAAAACGACACAGGAAGCATTGCTTGATCTTCAGGTTAGGAAAAGCGAAATTGAATCTAAAGTCTTGAAAAAAGCTATAGAGATAGAAGGATTGTGGAAATCACTTGCTCTTGCTCTGGATGAACCGGGGAAAAATATTTCTCTTGATCATTCATCGATTCCCTGGAATTGGTTATCTAAAGTTAGTATTTCCTTACAAAAGCTTGAAGCTCTTCCTCGGGAAAAGATGCTTTTCCATAGTAAGAAAAGCTACGAGTACGAACTTAAGGCAGCCAGGAAAGAGCGCGTACCGGATATTACGGTAGGATTATAATTCTTCATTTTTAATTTGCCGGGGTTATAATACGCCTTTACCTTGATATCTGTATGTATGTCTGAAGAGAGAAGAAATATAAAACGCAGAAGCCTTTTAGATATTCATGTCGGGTTCTCGCAGTTGAGCCAGCAAAGAGAATGGAAAAGGCATATTATCATGCTAATTTTAAGCGTATTTATCGGTTTTGGAGGTGCTTATGCTTCTATAGGGTTCAGATATCTTATAAATTTTATCGGTAATGCCTTCATGTTAAAGAAATTCTCCCTGGAAGAATCATCTGCGCTTCATCATGAATGGGGATTCCTCGTTATATTTATTCCCGTAATCGGTCTTTTTCATTCCTTTCTCATCATTAGATATCTGGCATCTGAAGCCAGGGGACACGGTGTACCGGAAATTATGGAGGCCAATCTTTTTAAGGGCGGTAAAATCAGAAAACGCCTGGTTTTTCTTAAAGCATTGGCAAGTGCTTTAACAATCGGAGCCGGCGGTTCGGTCGGAAGAGAAGGACCGATCGCACAGATGGGTGCCGCTTTCGGTTCTGCTATAGGGCAAATTTTTAAAGTAGATAAGGATACACTTAGAATTCTTTTGGCCTGCGGAACAACGGCCGGAATTGCCGCAACCTTTAATACACCAATTGCCGCTGTTGTTTTCTCTCTCGAATTGGTTGTCTTTGAATTTAAGCTTAGATCTTTTATCCCGCTCGTTACTTCATCGGTTATAGCGACTACGGTTTCAAGATCTTTCTGGGGAAATATCGCTTCTTTTACCGTACCTTCTTATTCGATGGTGAGTGAATGGGAGCTTTTATTCTATCTGGGTTTAGGGCTTTTATGCGGTCTTTACGCGGTATCATTTACAAATCTTATTTATTTTGCCGAAGATTTCATTTCTAAAATATTCAGGAAGGCTCAATTTATGATGCCTGTTTGCGGCGGTTTGGCTATCGGCTTAACAGGTTATTTTTATCCTCAGATATTCGGTGTGGGCTATGAAACAGTAAGTGAAATGCTTAAGGGAAATGTTGAAATTCAGGTTCTTCTGGTTTTGATAGTCATTAAACTTTTCGCCGTGGTTGTCACATTAAGCAGCGGTGGATCAGGGGGAATTTTTTCACCTTCACTTTTTATGGGTGCTGCTCTTGGAGGTGCCTACGGCTATTTAGTCAACGCTCTTTTCCCTTACATTACGGCAAGTCCCGGAGCTTATGCTCTGGTAGGAATGGCGGCAATGTTTTCGGGAGGGAGCAGGGCAACATTGACTTCTATTATCATACTGTTTGAAATGACTCTGGATTATCACATAATAATCCCGTTGATGTTTACATGCGTAATCAGTGACGCTCTTTCACATACCTTAATGAAAGACTCAATATATACTAGAAAAATAAGAAGAAAGGGACTCGCCATTGATCTGGATATGGAAGTTGATCTCATGTACACACATCGGGTAGAAGAAATTATGACAACTCATGTTACAACTATATACGGTTATTTAAACCTTAAAGACGCATATGAAAAAGCCGTTAAATCAAATTATCATCGTTTCTGCGTGATTGACGAGAATAACGGATTCCACGGTATAGTAACGTTCAGGGAAATTGAAAAAGCCCTCAGTAAACTCGGGGAAGAAGTTCAAGTAAAAGATTTGAAGGCTCTTAGAAAAGAATATGTTTATGAGAATTCCTTAATAAAGGCGGCATGCAATAAACTTTCCGAAACCAATTTAAAGATGATTCCCGTTGTCGAGCCTAAGACGTTAAAAATAAAAGGTGTTGTCTCAAGAAGTGATTTTTTCAAGATTAATCTGTTGAAGGAAGGCTAATTCGTATTTTGTGAACCCTGAATATCTTGAAGATTTCTTACTATCTGCTATTAATTGTATTCCATCAATAAATTGAGAAGGAGAGTTTATGGCCGTACCACTGGAAGTATATAAATGTGAGCAATGCGGAAACATAGTTGAAATCATGCACGGCGGAGCGGGTGCTCTTGTATGCTGCGGAATGGAAATGAAAAGATTTGAGGCCGGTAAAGTTGACGCGGCCCTTGAAAAGCACGTTCCGGTTCTTAACAAAACTTCAGACGGATATGATGTAGTCGTAGGAAGCGTTGCCCATCCGATGGAAGATAAGCATTACATTGAGTGGATTGAAATAATTGAAGGTGACAATGTTTACAGGCAGTATTTAAAACCCGCTCAGGAACCCAGGGCCACATTTAAAACGAAAGGCGGTAAGGTTTTGGCAAGGGAGTATTGTAATCTTCACGGACTATGGGAGAAAGAAGCTTAAAATACTATTTATATAAAAATCAGCATATGCTTTTTCATCCGCCGGAACCCGCGAGGCTACTGAAAAAGCATATGCTGATTTTTATAAATAATATCTCAACCTTCCTTTCGTAGGAAATGCTTTTTCATCCGCCGGAACCCGCGAGGCTACTGAAAAAGCACATGCTGATTTTTATAAATAATATCTCAACCTTCCTTTGTGGGAAGTGAAAAAATCGAAAAGGTATTCGAATGCCTTTTCGAAAACTTATCTAAACTCTTTGCAATATAGTGGTGATTTTCTGCTTATTTTTGCGTTTTAAGCAGTGCAAAGCTCATCAAATTTAAAAAAGACAACAATAACAGTGGGATATAAATAAAATCTAGCTTAAAATCAGGCATGGATTTTGCTTATTTTATCATCAGGTATTCGAAAAAGTGTTCCAGGAGGCTTAAATGAATGTTTCAAAGAGACTTATTACATTATTCTTTGTTGTGATTTTTTCTTTATTTTTTATCAGACCGCTTTATTCAAACATTGAAAAAACTAAAGAGAAGATAGAAGAACTCTCAAAGCTTACCATGAAAAATCCAGATAAAGTCAGCAAAGCCGACAACGGAAGGCTTGATATTTTCAGAAAGGTATTTGGCGAAGTAACGGTTATAGCTGCACAGAAATTTACAATACTAAAATTTAATACATTTGATGATTCAGGCAAAGTTGAATCAACCGGATATATTGCCGATTTTCTTAATAATGGAACGATTAACAGATACGCTATTATCCCGGGAGAGGTAGATGACATTAAAGACGTAATAACTATTTCTGATATGCTAATAAGCTTTGAAGAAAAGCAAATGGTACTCGGGTTTTCGTTAGCCAGAAAGAAATCCTCTGATCAGGCTATTCAAAAAAGAAAGATTTACTATATTGAATATGAGAAAAAAGAGGGCGGGTTGATTGATATGGAGCTTGATTCATCTGACGCGTTGGAAAGAGATCAGATAGATACGCTTCAGATTCTTTATGAAGAAATACTTGAAGGTATTGAAGGTTAACTACATTCTTTGTATCTGAAACAGTCGACTGTGTGATCGTTCACCATACCTATTGATTGCATGTAAGCGTAGCAAATAGTCGAAC
>CAYYBZ010000137.1:0-6133 GCA_964470285.1 uncultured Oligoflexia bacterium | reverse complement strand
AACACTGTCATATACAAAAATACTCTTTTTCGAATCGGAGAATTCCTTCATTTCATATCCCTGGAAGGGCTTAAGCTCATCCGCCTTCGGTATATGTGTGCAAACCTCGGCACAATGCACTTCAAAACTGCCGTCATCGACATGAAGATGGCAACAATGGCAATGCTGACTCAAGTAGGCATTGGCATCCTCATCGTATTCGAGGTAATATGAAGCGATCACGAAATTCCTTCCGATTAGGTAAACCATTGCCGGTGGGTGTAAGAAATCTCCTTCCTTGTTTTCATGAGTGCGTACATCGACAAAAATAGATTTGCTAATTCTATCGAAGCTATTGCGTCCCCCTGTTCCCCAGTCAAACTCATACTGAGTTTTAGCGGCGTTCAGTATCTTTTCCACATCCTGTGCGTTAATCTCTGCAGCCGTGGCTAACGGAACAAAGAGAAACAGAGCAAGCAACAGAGCAAAACACTTTTCGATCTTTTTCATAAATACCATCCTTGTCATAAAAAATAATGGTCTCATATACCACAGCCACTTTCTTATTGCAAGTGTTTTGCATTTGTTTTATGATGGATACTTTAAAAAACTATCACGTACCAGATTAATAAAATGATTAAAAATAAGACAAACAAATACAGGGCATTCTTAAAAGATTCGATCAGATTAACGATAGATTTCTCTTCTACGGATCAAAATAGATATATACCCTGCCCTCCTTTACAAAAACCGTTTTCCAAAGACCAAAAGTTAACAACACTTCCCAAGAAAAATGAATGGAAATCTATTGAAAAGGTAGATCTGGTTGATGCTATAAAAGATAGAAGAAGTCGCAGGGATTATAAGCAAATGCCTTTAAAGCTGGATGAACTTGCCTTTTTGTTATGGTCGACCCAGGGAATTGAACAGATGATAGGCGAAAACCATGCGTATCGTACCGTACCTTCTGCTGGCTGCCGTCACGCCTTTGTGACATATTTGGCTGTATTGAATGTCGAGTCACTAAATCCCGGTATATATAGGTATTTACCGATAGAGCATAGTCTCGTGCAGGAGAAAGTCGTTGATGATCTATCTCATAACATAATAGATGCAACATTAGGACAGGAATTTGTAGGCATGAGCGCCGTTGTTTTTATATGGGCAGCCATCCCTTACAGAATGGAATGGCGCTATGATATTGCTGCGCACAGGGTAATTGCGATGGATGCGGGCCATGTTTGTCAAAATTTGTATCTGGCTTGCGAGGCTATAAAATCGGGTACATGCGCCATCGCAGCTTACCATCAAGAAAAAATGGATCGGCTTATAGGATTAGACGGTGAGGATGAGTTTACGGTCTATTTGGCACCTGTCGGAAAAGTATAATTTGGAACAAATCTTCAGCAAATTAAAACATAAAATAAGGAAATTTCTCCAAATATTCTAAGAGTAAACGGTTACCGTTTATTCCGTTCTGTTATACAGTCTAAACCAAAGAAAGGAAATACCATGATGAAGCTTCAAATCAAATTAATTGCGATGATACTTCTTTTTTCTACCTGTTTATTTTCAAAGACATATGCAGAAGATACAGAAGAAAAACCCCGGGAGTTTATTTTTAACATAAATTCTGATGATAAAAATCCTTTAGATTTCGGTTATGATGCTAGAGATACTGCTATGGATTACACTAAACGTATAAAAATAACAATAATCGACAAGAGATATGTACAGATCACAGCCGAGCGCTGGTATAAACCTTCTCAAGCTTCAATCACTTTTGGAATTATACCGTACGGCGAACCCGCTCAAGTGAAACTGCTTGTTCCCTATGTATACGACAGTGCCAATAAAAGCATACATATTCTGGGTAATGTCCTGGGGAATACAGTCACAGAGATCCCAAATGAAGATGGAATAATAAACTGGCTATTTCTGAATCTAAAAAACTTTCAAGGGATCACTGTTGAACTTAGTGAAGAAGGTAATTTTAAAAACGGTTCTCTTTATTCAGTAGATGGATCGATCTTCGATATTTAAATTGCATCGATTAAATACAAATTAATAAACTGCGATCTAAATAAATCGCATGAACTCATTAAATTAGCTGAAGATCTATTCAAATAACATATAGATGTTCATACCTCCTGCTTTGGAAGTTTCATAAAAAAGCGACCAAAAGGGTCGCTTTTTTATACGTCCCCAGGGGGAGTCTCACCGACGGATAACTCAAATTCGTTTTTACTAAAACCCTAATTACTACGAAAGCTCTACTTATTATTTTTGATACAAGCTAGCTTTTACTTCCTCATAGGCCGATTTGAGTTATCGGGCCTTCTCCATTCCCCTGCAGTGTCATAACAAAAAAACCAGCCTTTAAGGCTGGTTTTTTGTTATGCGTCCCCAGCATGCAGCTAGGAGAACCCTATATGTATGGTCACAACTATAGTTGCAATTAGCTTTTCCTGTTGCCTGAAAATAAATGTGGTAATAATTAGTTAAATGTGGTAATTAATGTGGTAACAAACGAAGAGTTATTATGAAATCTTTAAATATCAGCTACTTAGATAAAACCCCTTTGCCTCTTGAGCTAATCCAAGCAGTTCAAAAGTTGGGTGAATACAAAGGAAAACAGGATTTGTATACAAAGCAAACTCCGCAGATTCTGGATACCTTAAAACAAGCTGCCATCATACAAAGTTCCGAATCTTCGAACCGAATAGAGGGAATTACTGTTATGCCGGAACGTCTTAAGATGATAATGGCTGATAAGGCAAAACCTAAAGATAGACCGGAGGCAGAGATAGTCGGCTATAGAAATGTTTTGGCAAGAATCCATACACAGTTTGAATCACTAGAAATTAACCCTAAAACAATCTTAAAATTTCATTCAGAAATGCTTAAAGGAACAGGATTGATATCAGGAGCATGGAAACATAAAGATAATACAATTGAAGAAAGACTTCCTGATGGGCGATGGATCAGCAGATTTATCCCTGTTTCCTCACGCCAGACACCTTACTACATAGAAGAAACGTGTAAGTTATTCAACAGAATTTGGAATGAAGGAAAAATCTCAAAGCTTATTCTTATCCCTTCTTTTATTTTAGATTTTCTTTGCATCCATCCTTTTACAGATGGTAACGGCAGAATTTCCAGACTTTTGACAACATTGCTTCTTCATAAATCAAGCTATGAAGTTGGCCGTTACATAAGCCTTGAGAAGATAGTAGAAGACAGCAAGGAATCTTATTACGACGTTCTTCTAAAATCTTCACAGGGATGGCATGATAACAATCATAATATTCGTCCCTGGTGGGAGTATTTCCTGGGAACAGTCTTGACAGCCTGTAGCCAGCTTGAAGAAAGCGTAGGCGCAATACTCAGAGTCAGAGGTGCAAAAACAAACCTTATCCAAAATGCCGTTGAAAATATGCCTACCACTTTTACGATTACAGACATAGAAAAAGCTTGCCCTTCAACCGGTAGAGATATGATAAGAGTGGTTTTAAACAACATGCGTAAAGACGGAAAACTCAAATGCATCGGATTGGGGCGTGGTGCAAAGTGGAAAAAGGTTTAAACTTCACTTTCAGCACACTTTCGATTGGGGGGGAATAATTAAGGATCAAGGATAAAGGATTGATTAAGGATTAAGCCTTAATTAATTAAGGGTTAAGGGTTAAAAAAATAGCTGCCTTTAGGGCAGCTATTTTTTTAACGTCCCCAGGGGGAGTCTCACCGGCGGAACCTTCGGTACGTTCTTACGAAAGTTTCTACTTCTTCGCAAAGCATACCTTCGGTTCGGGCGTTCTCGTTACCCCCAATGGGATAACAAAAAAGCCGACCGGGAAGGTCGGCTTTTTTGTTATGCGTCCCCAGCATTCAGCTAGTCGAACCCTATATGTATGGTCATTTCAATCTATTGTTCGATAAATCATTAATATCATAATTTATTAATGAAAATGTGGCAAATTACGTACATATTGTCAATACAAATGTATTGACATTTTTCTTATATCAAAGTATACTTACATTATGAAGGAATCAAATAAAATATCACAATTGCAAATACGCGTTTCTCCAAATGAAAAAAAAGCGATAGTTCACTTTGCAAAAAAATCAAATATGAGCACATCACGCTGGATACTGAGTAAATTATTGCCTGATGCCCAGGAGACTTTCCAAAAATTGCTCCGTAAAATTTCTGATAATTCAAAAACTAAATATGTTTTAGCTGAGTTACATGATCTATTAAAGAATTCTTCGAGTGATGAATTTGAAATAATGGTATCTAACCCGCCGCCTTTAACATTGTCGCCTTTTTACTTAAACTACATAGCCGCTATGGTAGAATATACAGCAAACCTGAAGACAAGAAGAGCTCCCAGATGGACAAAAGATATTAGGCCTTTGGAAAAACCTCATTTTGGTTCTGATTTAAAAAGCTTAAGGCTTTACCTTTTAACTCACACTCCCCCACCATTTCGTAGACGTAATATTTTCATAGATTCAACGGTTGGCAAAAGGATTTAAAAAATATGACACATCTAAACAAAAAAGACATTGAACGTATGTTTAAGCTATTAAACGAACAACTTAAAAGCGATTCAATAGAGGGAGAAATCTATATGGTTGGCGGAGCGGTTATGTGTCTTGTATATAATGCGAGACCTTCAACCAAAGACGTAGACGCCTTCTTCCAGCCAACTCAAAAAATAAGAGATGCTGCCGTAAAAGTTGCCCTGAAAACCGGAACCAAGGAAGATTGGCTTAGCGATGCAGTCAAAGGTTATTTAAGTACTGAAGGTGATTTTGACTCTTTTTTGGAACTGAGTAATCTTCGTGTGTTTTCCTCAACAGGAGAATATCTCCTGGCAATGAAATGCCTTTCCATGAGGATCGGTGAAGAATTTCACGATCTTGACGATATCCGTTATCTGATAAGGCATCTAAATATTAAATCATATGAAAAGGCATTAGATATAATTACACAATATTATCCCCTAAAGAGATTTCCACAGAAAACACTTTATGCTTTGGAAGAAATTTTTGAAGAATAAGAGGTACTGCGTTACTTTTAGATCACTTTTAGAACTTTTCCTTAAATATCGCAAGCGGCACACTTTTGATTTGGGGGGAAATATAAAAAGAGCTGAAATACGAAATGTGTTTCAGCTCTTTTTCCGTCCCCAGGGGGAGTCTCACCGACGGAACCTTCGGTACGTTCTTACGAAAGTTTCTACTTCTTCGCAAAGCATACCTTCGGTTCGGGCGTTCTCGTTACCCCCAATGGGATAACAAAAAAGCCGAGCTTTTGGCTCGGCTTTTTTGTACGTCCCCAGCATGTAGCCAGTCGAACCCTATATGTATGGTCATTTTCTAACAATCTCGGTAAGTTAAGAAGTAAAATGGAGCAATTATAGCTTTATTATTGCATTTTTATATTAATATGATATAAAATATATATGTACAGTTGGGATCCTAAGAAATCTTCAGGAAATAAGAAAAAGCATGGGATTTCATTCGAAGAAGCTAGAGATCATATTTTCGAAGGGAAAAACATCCTAACTGTAGGTATTGCCTATGAAAAGAAAGAATACAGGCATGCGGTAATCGGTAAATTCAAGAAAAAATATTACGTTGGAATATTCACAATCAGAAATAATGAATTTAGAATAATTTCAGTAAGGAGAGCAAGACCAAATGAAGAAAAACAGGCAAAAGCTAAAGGAATTTGATGAAGCTTTTGACAATGGAAAGGTTGAAATTGATTTCTCCAAAGGAATTGTTAACGAAGGGTTGAGTAAAGTTGTAAAGCTTCCTCCCATTGACATACCCTCCTGGCTAGCACTGGAGATAGAAAAAATTGCCAAGCTTCAGGGGAATACAAGAGCGGCAGTAATAAGACAGCTTTTAACTATGGCCATTGAAGAAAAACTTAGAAAGGCTTCATAGAACTAAATTCTTTACCCCTTCACACTTTCGATTTGGGGGAAAATTTTATTATAGAAATATAGAATGAGGATTTGGGTTTTATATTAATATTAATGGATTAATCGATTAATATTAATATAAAAAATAGCCGAAACACGAAAGGTGTTCCGGCTATTTTTCCGTCCCCAGGGGGAGTCTCACCGACGGAACCTTC
>CAYYBZ010000136.1:0-6164 GCA_964470285.1 uncultured Oligoflexia bacterium | reverse complement strand
AGCGCAGGTAATCAACTTTCTGATTCTTGCTGTTCTCATCAAGTATCTTCTTTTCGACAAGATCGTTGCGGCGATAAATAAAAGAGAGAAAGCAATAAATGATCGCATCGAAGAAGCCAAAGAAAAAAACTCGCAGGCTGACAAAAAGAAGAAACAGTACGAAAGTAAGATAGAAAGAATAGAAGATGAAAAACAAAAAATTATCGAAGAGGCCAAGAACATGGCGGAAGGACAGAAAAAAAGACTTATCAAAGAGGCAAAAGAAGAAGCCGCAAAGCTGCGTAGCGATCTGCATAAATCTATAAAGCAGGAAAGGCAATCAATACTAAAGGATTTTCGTAAAAGCATAATAGAACAGACAAAGGCCCTGACTGTAAAAATTATAAAGGAAATGTCCGGATCGGAAATGCAGGAAAATATATCCAGGGTCTTTATCGAAAAAATCTCAAAGCTTGAAAAAGACGACAAAGGACAAATCATGGACTCATTAAAGAAGGATGACTACAAGGCAATCGTAGAAAGTTCCCATGAGCTGAGCAAACAGTCCAAACAGAGAATTACAGGCTCTTTCAGACAGGAGCTTTCAGATAACGTTGAAGTCGATTATAAAACAAATCCGGATATTATAATGGGAATATCTCTTAAAACAGACAGCTATAAACTGGCATGGACCATAAACCAGCAGTTATCCGATTATGAAAATCTACTAAAGAAATATTTAAACGAAAAGGACGCAGACGGCAACTCCGATGAAAACTGATCATATCTAACGGAGATAATATGGAGTTATCCATTGAGAAAAATAAACAATTACTTAACCGGTTCCTTGAAAAAACGCTCAAGGATATGGACAGGGCGACCTGCGAGTTTGAACCTGAAATATCCGGTTACGAATATGCAACTATAGAGAGTATAAGCCGCGGGGTAATACACGTAAAAGGTTTTAAAGCTGTAAGCTATGAAGAACTTATATCCCTTCCCGGCGGCAGACTTGGCATTGCCTTCGATCTTGATATGGACGAAACAGGAGTAATTCTCCTTGATAAAGAAACGAACCTTAGATCCGGAGATGAGGTTACAAGGACAGGAAGAGTACTGGATGTTCCAGTCGGTTCAAGCGTTATCGGACGGGTTATGGACGGAATAGGAAGACCCCTCGATGATAGGGGAAAGTTAGATACCGAGAGTAGAAGGCAGCTTGAAAAGATCGCCCCCGGTATAATGGACAGATCACCTGTAAATGTGCCGCTTCAGACGGGCCTGAAAGTCGTGGATGCGCTCATACCTGTGGGACGTGGACAGAGGGAGCTGATCATAGGAGATCGGCATACCGGAAAAACGGCAATTGCTGTTGATACGATAATAAACCAGAGAGACAAGAACGTAATCTGCATATACTGCGCCGTAGGCAAAAGAAACGATGCTGTTGCAAAAGTCATTCACGACTTAAATCGTTTCAAGTGTATGGATTACAGCCTTGTAATTACAGCAACCGGAGACGATCCCCCCGCCCTTCAGTTCTGTGCGCCCTACTGTGCAATGTCCATGGCCGAGCACTTTATGCATAACGGGAAGGACGTACTTGTTGTAATAGACGATATCACACGACATGCAATAGCTTACAGGGAACTTTCTCTTCTTTTAAAAAGACCGCCCGGCAGAGAGGCATATCCGGGCGATATCTTCTATATTCATTCAAGACTGCTGGAACGCTCAACACATCTTAAAAAGGATTTGGGCGGAGGCTCGGTTACTGCACTGCCGATAGTCGAGACCGAAGCCCAGAATATATCAGCTTATATACCTACAAATCTCATATCTATCACCGACGGACAGATATACACATCCCCCGATCTGTTCCATAAAGGCATATTACCCCCTGTCGACGTCGGTAAATCCGTTTCAAGAGTCGGCGGTAAAACACAGCTGCCAGCTTACAGAGAGGTAGCCGGCGATCTCAAACTTTCATATTCGCAGTTCGAGGAACTGGAAGCCTTCGCAAAATTCGGCACAAAACTGGATGAAGAAACAAAGAAAACGCTACAAAGAGGACATCGTGTAAGGCAGGTATTGAAACAGGATCAATACAGTCCTTTAAGCACTTCACAGCAGCTAACATCTCTGATGGGTGTATCTAAAGGACTTTTCGACGATATACCTGCAGACAATATCACCAAGATCGAGAAATCCCTTACTGAGAACATAGAAAAAATAGGTGAGATCAGCGAGAAGATCAATAAAGGGGAGAAATTAGAAAAAAAAGAAAAGGAAAGGATAATTGAATTTATAAAAAATCACCTGCCGGAAGACAACGGTGAAAAAGAGAAAGCTAAATATGGAAACAGTTCATAAAATTGAAAAAAAGATCAAGACGACACAGGATCTTCATTCCGTAGTCAAGACGATGAAAGCCCTTGCCGCAGCAAATATACGCCAGTATGAGAAGGCCGTTTATTCTCTCAAGAGCTACACTGAAACAATGGACCTTGCCTTCAGGGCACTTTTTATTTTTTCCGATCTGGCCTCAAAGAATGCAGATACAGAACCCGAAAAAACAGACGTATGTATAATTTTCGGTTCCGATCAGGGCATGTGCGGCCAGATCAACGAATCGACCAGATCACATCTTATTTCAAACGCAAATTCTCTGGGAATTTCGAAGGAACACACGCTTATGATCGTCTGCGGAGCAAGGGTAACAGCCCTTTTAGGTGACGAGGGATATGAAATCTCGGAAACTGTGGATATGCCGGGTTCAGCCGAGGCTGTAACATCAAGTGCCCAGGAAATAATTTTCATTCTCGACAGCCTGTCACAAAAAACTGAGCTTAAAAAGATTGTATTAATATACAACAAGCATGAAAGCCAAGCTTCTTTCGGACCCAAACACGAGACCCTTATCCCAGTTTCACAGCGATATAAGGCAATAATGAAAGATAAAAAATGGCCCAGGAAGGTCATCCCTCTTATCACAATGGACAGGAAAGCCCTTCTTGCCTCAGTTACAAGACATTATCTTCTGTCCTCTCTTTACAGGGCATTAGCCGAATCCCTGGCAAGTGAAAATGCGGCAAGGCTCGCGTCGATGCAGGGAGCTCAGAAAAACATAGAGGAAAGACTTTCCGAGCTTACATCAAGATTCCAGATGAAAAGACAGATGTCAATTACCGAAGAGCTTCTGGATATTATTTCCGGATTTGAGGCATTAAGAAAAGAAACGGAGAAATAAAATGAAAAACATACTTACTCTTACAATGAACCCTTCCATAGACACGAATACAAAGGTAGAGCATGTTGTGGCGAACAAAAAGCTTCGCTGCGAAGAGGCCAGTCATGAACCCGGCGGAGGCGGACTTAACGTCAGCAGGGCCATAAAGATACTTGGGGGAGATTCTACCGCCATATATACCAAGGGAGGCTGGTACGGGGAAATGCTTAGCGGCCTTCTTGATAAAGAAGGTATCAATCAGCGCCCTTATGAAACTCAGAACAGTACCCGTGAAAATTTTGCCGTTTACGAGGAGGTCAGTTCAAATCAGTTCAGATTCGCAGTTCCCGGCCCGGAACTTAGGCGGGAGGAATGGGAAGGCATTATTGAAACCGTATCGAATTTCGATCCGGAACCCGATTATCTTTTAGCCAGCGGGAGTCTTCCAAGGGGCGTCCCTGATGATTTTTATTTCACTTTAGCTAAAACGCTTAAGAACAGCAAAACGAAATTCATTCTGGACAGTTCGGGGGCAGCTCTCAAAAAGAGCGTAGTAAACGATATATTCCTTATCAAGCCCAACATGGCGGAACTTAAATCACTTGCGGGCAGGGACATAATCAGCGAAGACGGCCAGGAAAATGCGGCTCACTTACTTTTGGAGTCAGGGATTAATGTTGTAGTGGTTTCTCTGGGTTCTGCAGGAGCATTACTGGTCACAAAAGAAGCAACGGAAAGGCTAAGGGCGCCCAATGTACGTATTAGAAGCCGAATAGGTGCAGGAGACAGCATGCTTGGAGGAACCGTCTTGGGGTTGGCCAAAGATATGAATTTAAAAGAGGCCGTACTTTACGGAATTGCGGCCGGTTCTTCGGCTGTAATGACCGAAGGTACACAGTTGTGTACAAAAAAGGAAACGGAAGAACTTTTTGAGAAACTTAAGTCGGAGTAAAAATGCCAGTTACAAACACCGATGTCGCAAAAAAATTCCGAAGGATAGCGGACATACTCGATATACAGGGTTAAAACCGCTTCAGGATTAGATCCTACAGGAACGCTGCCACCACTATAGAAAACCTTGCCAAAAATGTTTCAGAAATGATCGAAAACAACGAGAACCTTTTAGAGTTATCCGGTATAGGCAAGGAACTGGCAGAGGCTCAGGACGTTATCATTAAATACAATATGCAGCAAAAAGACGAATACATAAACCTTATTAAAAGCGAGATAGGCGATCTTACCGATAAGATCACGGATCTGAAACAGAAAGTTGCTCAAAAAGCGAAAAAAGAAGTATCTGAACAGATAGAAGCTCTGGAAAATGAGAAGAAAGAACTCGTAAGTGACTTGAACAAGCTCGAAACTTCGACGGATCGTGCATGGGAAGATGCAAAAAAAGGAATCGACATGGCGCTTGAAGAATTTGAAAAGGCAAGCCAGTAAACCGCGTTTTTATGGAGAAAAATACAGGGCTTAACATCCCCGAAAAACCCTGGTCTGCGAATATCCAGAACCTGAAGGATTCTCTCAAAACTACAGATGAGGGGCTTTCAAGAGACCAAGCTGAAAAGCGAATGGAAACCTTTGGACCAAACAGGCTTGATGTCTCAAAGAAGAAATCATCCTTGTTAATACTGCTGGACCAGTTTAAAAATGTAATTGTCCTTCTTCTGGCGGTAGCATCCGCCCTGTCTTTTATATTCTCAAAGTTTATAGAAGGCATAAGCATAATTGCAGTGATATTTATAAATACCACTATTGGATTCTTCACAGAACTCAAGGCAACCAGATCCATGGAATCTTTGAAAAAGCTTACACAAACACATTGCCGGATATTAACTTCATCAAATACCAAAAAGGTAGACTCGTCTATCCTGGTACCAGGGGACATTGTTTTGCTTTCAACCGGAGATATTGTGCCTGCCGACCTAAGACTTTTCGAAATTACAGGTCTTAAAGTAAATGAATCCGCTCTGACCGGTGAATCCGAGACCGTATGCAAGGAAGAAGAAATCCTTAGCGAAGACACACCTCTGTCCTTACGGAAAAATATGGCGTTCAAGGGTACGGCCGTAACGGAAGGAGAATCAAAAGGAATAGTTGTCTCAACAGGCGGGAATACACAGATAGGCAAAATCTCCGAATTGACAAATGAGGTACAGGAAGAGCTCACCCCCCTTGAAAAGCGCTTAAACAGACTCGCTTACAGGCTTATATGGCTTACAATTGCAATATCGGCTTTTGTTGTTTTAAGCGGTCTTGTAGCCGGCAAAAAGATCTTTCTGATAATAGAGACCGCCATTGCCCTGGCGGTGGCTGCAATACCCGAAGGCCTTCCTATCGTCGCAACTGTTGCTCTTGCCAGAGGAATGTGGCATATGGTTAAACTCAATGCCATAGTAAACAAGCTTTCCGTCGTTGAAACATTAGGCTCGGTAAACGTCATTTTTTCGGATAAAACAGGAACACTTACCCAAAACAAAATGAACGTTGAGTTTTGCGTTCTGGCCGATAAATCCGGAAAACTTAAAGAAATTTCCATTAACGATATTCATCACAAGGAAACCGGTTTTAAATCCGCTTATGACCTTATCGGGAAACCCCTTGACCTTCTTTTAGGAATAGGAGTCCTTTGCAATAATGCACAGATCGGTAAGGAGGAAAGCTCAGGTGATCCACTTGAAATAGCACTTCTGGAAGCCGGAAGGCAAAGAGGATTTTTAAGATCTAAACTCCTTGATAAAATGCCCGAGCTAAAAGAGCTCCCGTTTAGCACCGAAACTAAAATGATGGCTACATACCATGAAGATCCAGGAGGGAAACTTTTTGAGGCCGTAAAAGGTGCCCCTGAAAAACTTATAAATATTTCTACAGCTTACATTATAGACGGAGAGATAAGGGATTTCACAAAGGATATTAAAAATAGCTTTCTTTCAAAATCCGAAGAGCTTGCAGG
>CAYYBZ010000135.1:0-6221 GCA_964470285.1 uncultured Oligoflexia bacterium | reverse complement strand
GGGAATTGAAAACTTAACACTTGCCATGCAGGAAGGATATTCCACGGCAACAGATGAAATGAGAGAGCTTGGATTCGGTGCAGGAATGGGGCTTCCGAACATAAAGAAAAATGCAGATATATTTGAAATTGAATCCGTTCCGGGCAAAGGAACCGTACTGGAAATGGAATTTAATCTTAAATGATTTATGAACATAGATATTAAAAATTTAAGTTATCACTCGCTTTACATTGACCAGAACAAGTGTATAGGCCTTATGCACTGTATGAGGGTGTGCCCCACAAATTCGATAAGGGTAAGAAACGGCAAGGCAAGAATTATTAATGACCGATGCATAGACTGCGGTGAGTGCATAAAGGTATGCAGTGTTAAGGCAATAATTCCACTGACAACTTCTTTTACCGATCTTTCAAAATTTAAACACAAAATTGCAATACCTTCCCCCGCCCTTTACGGACAATTCTCTCAGAATATTCTCCCCCTTAAAATTCAAAAGGGGCTTTTGCATCTGGGATTTAATGAGGTAATAGACATCTCGGATTCCTGCGAAGCCGTTTCTCTGGCAATAGCAGAGTTTTTAAAAGAATACAAAGGGCCTAAACCCCTTATCACAACAGTTTGTCCTACCGTTGTAAGACTGGTTCAGTCCCGCTATCCTGAGCTCGTAGATAATCTTCTACCGATTGAAAATCCCAGGGAAATAGTCGCAAAAGAAATAAGGCATGCATGTTCAAAAGAACTTAAAATCAATCCCGAAGAGATAGGAATCATTTATTTAACACCCTGCCCTTCAAAAATGATTGCGATCAAAGAACCCCCGAGAAACGGCGGCAAATCGAATCTAGACGGGGCTATTTCAATAAACGATATTTACAGTCCCCTTCTGAAAGCTATCAGTCATCTTTCAGAAAACGACGAAGAAAAGGCCCTAAATAAAATGAGCTCATACGGCCTTTCATGGGCAATGCTGGGGGGGGTTGCCAGACCCCTGGCCCCTGAAAACTGGCTTGGAGTTTCCGGTCTTCACGACATAAAGAAAATGTTTTCTGAAATAGAAGAGAGCCAGGTCGGAGACGTAGAGCTTCTGGAGTGTTTTTCATGTATAGGCGGGTGCATAGGCGGTTCTCTTTGCGTTGACAATATGTACGTAGCCCGTTCCAAAGTCATAAAACTCTCCCAGAAAGCAGACAAGAAAAAAAGGTGGAAACCCGAAAAAATCAGCAAACTTTATAAAGAGGGCTATTTCACCAAAAAAGAAAAATATTTACCCAGACCGGCCAAACCCCTTGATCCGGATATTTCCAAGGCCATTGAAAAGGCAAAGGAAAAAGAACGACTAACTAAAGAACTGCCCGGGATAGATTGCGGAGCATGCGGCAGTCCTACATGTCGCTCGCTTGCCGAAGACATAGTCCTGGGATATGCGAAAATTACCGACTGCTTTTCAAAGAGAGAAGAAAAATTAAAGGAAAAGGCAAACCTTAAAATAGTTAAGGACGAATAAATGAAAATTTCACATTTGATTAAAGAATTAAATTTAAAGGTTAAATCAGGCCCTAATCTTGATTCTGAAGTTAATGGAGGCTATGTGAGCGACCTTTTAAGCGATGTAATCGCAAACAGCAAGGAAGGCAATGTATGGATTACCCTTCAGATACATCAAAATATTTTGGCTGTGGCGACGATGAAAGATTTAGCGGGAATTATCCTTGTCAACAGCAGGGAACCGGACCCGCCAACTATTGAAAAGGCAAAGGCCGAAAACATCAATATTTTAATATCAGAACTGCCGGCTTTTGAGCTTGTAGGGAAACTGTTCGAAATGGGTATAAAAGGCACTTGATATGACGGTTAAAATCAGGGCTGACCTGCATGTTCATACATGCCTCTCACCCTGCGGAGATAATTCAATGATACCGAAAAACATTATAGAAAAGGCTGTTAAAAAAGGCATTAACATGATTGCCATATGTGATCACAACACATGCGGCAACGTTTCTTCAGTCATGGAATATGCCGCGGATAAGAATATAACCGTTATCCCCGGCATGGAAGCTACAAGCAGAGAGGAAGTTCACACAATAGCTCTTTTCAGGGAATTAAAAGATGCGAAATCCATGGAATCCTTCATTTCCGAAAAGTTAGCCGGCGAAAATGATGATGAAATCCTCGGATATCAGCTTTACGTTGATAAAAACGGTGAAATAATCGATGCGGACAAAAGATTTCTTCTGGGTGCACCGGATATTTCACTTGAATCAATAGTTGAAAAAATCAAATCTCTGGGAGGAATTGCAATATCTTCCCATATCGACAGAGAAGCATACGGTATAATAGGTCAGCTGGGTTTTATCCCCGAAGGATTAAACATTGATGCCATTGAGTTTTCACCAAGAATGACAAGAAATCAGGCTCTAAAAAAGTTTTCATCACTTAAAAATTACCCCTTTGTTACTTTTTCAGATGCCCATTTTCCGGATGACATAGGGTCCGTTTATACTGAATTTGAACTGATCGGGAATGATTTTAATTCCCTTAAGAATTATTTTGATAAAATTAAAACGCATTAGCTTGGAAGCGATAATTGGAGGATTTATCGTTACATATTTTGGATATTGCAGAAAATTCGCTAAGAGCTAAAGCAACTGAAATAGTTATAAACATTGAAGAGAATATGGAAAAAGATTTTTTAAAAATTGAAATTAAAGATAACGGCAAAGGAATGACATCTGAAGAAATAAATAAAGCCACCGATCCTTTCTATACGACAAAGAAAGGAAAGAAAACAGGCATCGGGATTTCCCTGCTTGCTCAGTCGGTAAAGGAAACCGAAGGAAAATTTGAAATTGAATCAAACCGTGACTCAGGAACAAAAATAAACGCTACATTAAAACATTCTCATATTGACAGAAAACCTTTGGGAGACATCTCGAAAACAATAATAGCGCTTATTGCTTCCAATCCTGAAATAGACTTTATCTTCGCTCACACAAGGGACAAAGACGATTTTTCCTTGGATACAAAAGAGATAAAAAAGGAACTCGGAGATATCAAGATTAACTCACATGAAGTGCTTAACTTTATAAAAAAAGGGTTGAATGATTTTTATTCCGTTTCATCTTAAAGGAGAAAGGATTTTGTATGCTTAATGATAAAATTAAGGGGATTCTTGATAAATGGGGCAAAAACCCTGACAACATTATTGAAATAATGCACGATTTACAAAGTGAATGCAATTATTTGCCACCCCCTATTCTCAAAGAAATATCAAAGGAGATAAACGTCCCGATAAATAAGATTTTCCATATAGCAACGTTTTTTGAAGGTTTTAGCCTGAAAGAAATGGGTAAATATGTGATTGCAGTATGTACGGGAACATCTTGTCATGTAAAAGGTGCTCCTCAGATTGTTGAAAGCATAGAAAGAGAATTAAAAATAAAAGACGGTGAAACAACCAAAGACAGGCTTTTTACGCTTAAAACAAAAGCATGCTTCGGAGCCTGCGGTCTTGCACCTGCAGTTATTGTTGGAGAGGAGCTTTATGGAAATTTAACCCAAAGCAAAATGATACGACTTCTAAAAAAAATAATAAAAAAAGAAGGATCGCAAGCAGCTAAAAAGGAGGTAGTTAATGCCTAAATTAAAACTGGAAGACCTTGCCAAAATAAAAGAAAAGGCACAAAAATCAATGATTTTAAGAGAGGGCGGAGAAAACCGTGCCAGAGTAACCGTTCATATGGGAACATGCGGTATAGCTGCCGGTGCCAGGGAAGTTATGAATACACTTCTTAAGGAAATCGAAAAAAACAATGTAAACGACGTACTTGTTAGAAACACCGCCTGTGCGGGTTTCTGCAAAAAAGAACCCATGATAACTGTTGAGCTGGCCGGCAAAACCCCCGTTAAATACATTGAAATAACGCCAGAGAAGATGTCAAAAATATTTCAGGAACATGTTCTAAAAGGTAAACCCGTTGAAGAGTATGCTCTTGTTCAGGGCAGTGAAAAAACGGATAAAGCACATAACTAATTAAAGGAGATTTAAAATGGAAACTTACCGTACACACTTGCTTATATGCGCGGGCACCGCGTGCGTTTCCAACAAGTCTTACAAAATAAAAGAAGCGCTTGAAGCTGAAATCAAAAAACAGGGGCTTGATAAAGAGGTTGCGGTTGTAGCTACTGGATGTAACGGTTTTTGTGCTCAGGGACCCATAGTTGTGGCACAGCCTGATGGTATTTTTTACCAAAAGATAAATGAAAAAGACATCCCCACTTTGGTTGAGGAACACCTTTTAAAGGGAAGACCCGTAGAAAAGCTTATGTATACTCCTCCAAAAGGGAAAGAATCCATACCTAAAATGAAAGACATCCCGTTTTTCAATTCTCAAATCCTTGTTGCTCTTAGAAACAGAGGAATCATAGATCCTGAAAACATTGAAGATTACATAGCAAGAGACGGCTATCACAGTCTTGCAAAGGTTTTAACAAAAATGAGTCCTGATGACGTAATAACCGAGATAAAAAAATCAGCTCTAAGGGGGAGAGGCGGCGGAGGGTTCCCGGCCGGAATTAAATGGGAAACAATGAAAAACGCCCCCGGTGAGAAAAGATTTGTTATATGCAATGCGGATGAAGGAGATCCCGGTGCTTTTATGGACAGAAGCATTATAGAAGGTGATCCACATTCGGTTATTGAGGGCATGATAATAGGAGCCTATGCCATGGGATCACATGAAGGTTTCATATATGTAAGGATGGAATACCCTCTTGCAATTACCAGATTTAACAAAGCAATAGAACAGGCAAGAGAATACGGACTTCTAGGTAAAAATATTTTAGAAACCGGTTTCGACTTTGATCTTCAGGTTAGAAGAGGAGCGGGAGCGTTTGTATGCGGAGAATCAACTGCATTAATGGCCTCACTGGAAGGAAAAGTCGGCGAACCAAGGGCCAAATACATACATACTGTCGAACACGGCTATAAAAATTTTCCAACATGCCTTAACAACGTTGAGACGTGGGCAAATGTTCCCGTAATAATAATGAGGGGAGCCGAATGGTTCACATCAATAGGAACCGGCGATGTTTCCGAAAACCCATGGGGAGGTTCAAAGGGAACAAAAATATTTTCACTCGCAGGAAAGGTCAACAATACCGGATTAGTAGAAGTTCCCATGGGAATGCCGCTGAGAAAACTAATATTTGAAATAGGCGGAGGAATTCCAAACGGGAAAAAATTTAAAGCGGTTCAAACCGGAGGTCCTTCCGGAGGATTTATCCCGGAAGAGAATCTGGATGCAGAAGTCGACTTTGATAAACTCACGGAACTTGGATCAATGATGGGTTCCGGAGGAATGATAGTGTTGGACGAAAATGACTGCATGGTCAATTGCGCAAAATACTTCGTTGAGTTTCTACAAAGAGAATCCTGCGGAAAATGCTCCCCCTGCAGGGAAGGGTTAAAAAAGATGAGAGCAGTCCTTGAAAAAATATCTAAAGGCAACGGAACCGAAGATGACATTGAATACCTTGAAGAACTCTCAAATTATATGATTGATTCTTCTCTTTGCGCCCTTGGAGGATCAGCACCAAATCCGGTGTTAAGCGCCATTAAATACTTCAAAGATGAATACGAAACCCACATAAAAGATAAAAAATGCCCGGCCGGCGTATGCAAAGACCTTGTAACTTATTCTATTGATACAGAAAAATGTACGGGTTGCCATCTTTGTGTTTCTGCATGTCCTACACAGGCAACTGCAGGAGAAGTCAAAAAAGTACATACTCTGGATCAATCCAAATGCATAAAGTGTAATGCCTGTTGGGAAGTTTGTAAGTTCAATGCAATTAAAAGAGATTAGGAGTTAAATATGGGTACAGTTAGTAAAATCGTAACGCTTACAATCGATGGACATAAAACACAGGCAGAAGAGGGAACTTTTCTTTTAAACGTAGCCCAAAAGCTTAATATCCGAATACCTACGCTTTGTCATTATGAACATGTAGAGCCATACGGAGCCTGCCGTATGTGTATTTGCGAAGTTAAAAAAGGTAAAAGGGTCAGACTTGTAACTGCCTGTAACTACCCTGTTTCGGAAGGTATGGAAGTAAACACCCAGTCCGAAAGAGTAATTCAAAACAGAAGAATGAACTTAAAATTGTTAATGGAAAGATGCGCAGAAGTTCCTGTCTTAAAGGATTTAGCTCATGAATTGGGT
>CAYYBZ010000134.1:566-6300 GCA_964470285.1 uncultured Oligoflexia bacterium | reverse complement strand
ATCCCACAGTTATCAACCATTGTACAATATAGTTATATTTTTTGTTAATATATTATTTTTATAATGGGAGCCCCATCGTATGGATTTCTTGGCAGAACTAATAATTTTTTTTATACTTTTTAAGACAAGCTTGGAAGTTTCTTTTTTATATTCAGATCCCGGATAAAGTGAAAGTAGTTTTCCTGCAATAACTATCGTTTCTTCGTGTTTATTATCAAGGGAAAAGTCCCGGGCTTGACTATAAATTCTTTTATCCTCTTTAGTTAAATCTAAGGGAGTTGAGATAACACCTGAAACGCCGAAATTTGACGGATTAACCAGTTTTTTAAGCTTCACTTCGCTATCAGGGATTAAATCAAAAAGCTCGCTTTCTTTTTCTTTAAGTCCGGGATACATGGGATTATATGATGCAACCTCGCTAAAAGCTTTAAACGCCTCATAATATCTTTTTTTCCGCATAAAGCAGGTTCCCAGATTAAGATATAACCCGCAAAACTGATCTTGAGACAGTTGACTTTCATAACTTAAAATTATCGATTTATAAAGAGATATGGCTCTGGAGATTTTTTTGTTTTCATAATAAGTATGTGCCAGCATGAGTTTTGACCTGTCAAATTCTTTAAGCGATTTCTCATAAAAAGGAGAATTCTCAAATTCCATTATTATGCGGTTAAAATATTGGGTAGCCTTTCTAAGGTCTTCAGATCTAGCCAAAAGGGATTTCTGACTTAAGCCCTTTTCAAAATACGAAGATGCAAGAATATAAAACTTCAAATCATTTATCGGTGTAAATCCTGCTTTTAAAGCAGCTTTAATTGCAGATGAATGCTCAGAAAGGCGGTTTAGCAGATACGCTTTAGCGAGATATTTTAAAGATGAGGATTTTTCACTCTTTTTTATCTGCTCTTGAATTGATTCAAGGACTTTTTTTGCATTATTAGTTTTGATATTTTGAATGGATTCTCCGGCAAATGAATGCGGCACCTTAATCTGCACTTTCTCTGTTGAATAGAGTTCAGTATTAAAGGTTAAAAGTAGAATAATTAATGAGCCAAAGAAAGTATTTAAGAATGAAAGCTTTTTCATGTTTTATTCCTTGGCCTTTTCAATTTCTTCAACAATTTGTTTTTTTATACCGATAGCTTCGAGATCTTCAGGGGCCAGTTTCAGTGTTTGTTCAATATATTTAAGGGCTGTTTCAAACTTATCCATTCTCTGATAGGTTATCGCCAGACCTTTTAATACGTGGGGATTGTTGGGATGTTTTTTTAATAGAGCTTCAAACTGCTTTTTTGCCAATTCTTTTCTGTTTTTGATAAGGCTGGGCGTGTAAAGGGTTCTGTAGGCATCAGTTATAAGGGCTTCAAATTCGTTTGGGTTTAACTTAAGTGCCATATCAAGAGTTTTATTGAACTTTCCAAGATTCCCGAATATCAGCCAGAAGCTTCCGTTTCTCATTCTTATACCCAGTGACTGGCAGAGTTTTGAATAGGCCTTGGAATTTGTCTTGTCAATCTTCACATATTTTTTGAAATATTTAATCGCTTTCAAAGAAAAGTGTTTAACTTTTTCTTCGTATATCTCCTCATTTTCTTTATCACCCCAAAGATGAAGCATGTCGTATTTAACTGCGTATGGAAAATAAAAACTCCCAATTTCATATAGTTTATCTAAGTTTTTTTCATCTTTCTTTAATTCTGCCAATAATCTTTTCTCTTTTTCTTTCATTTCGGTTTCGGAAAGGATTTCACCGACGTTTTTACTTACATCCTTATCAATTTTATTCAGATCAACTTTTTCTGCTCTTGTGCGAGGTGTATTTATTGTTTCCTCTTGAGTTTTATTTATCTCTGAGTCTTTTTTGTCCTGTGCTCTAAGAGGTAAAGTGAGAGAGAAGGAAAATATTGCAAAATAGAGGGCAACTTTTGAAAACTTAAGCATTATTAACTCCGGTTTAAATAAATTAAAGAAAAAAGCTAATTTGTTTGGTTGTTTTTGTAAAGGCATTTTTGTGCCAATATTAATTAAAAAAAATATTGTTAAAGGCTGTAACGTTATTTTTAAATTTGATTAATAATTGTGCAATTTGCTCAACATGCATGAATTATTAGAGTATTGTTTGGATTCCAGGTTTTATTCACATACTTATCAACAAAAATTGTGGATAAGGGTGAATGTTTTTTTAACAGATTAAAAAAATGAGAATGATTTTTTAAGCGAAAGTTTTTAAGTGAATTCGCAGAATCAACGGGTAATCTGAAAATTCTACAATGCATGATTCTTGTTCAAATACCAAATAACCTAAAAATATCTTTAGCTTATGGCTAGACATAACTTTTTTTAAGGTGTAAAATAACGTGTTAAAATCAGAATTATATCGTAAACAATGAAAAGGGTAATTCCATATATAATTTCCATATTGCTGTTCGCTGGAATAGTCGATACCATTAAATTGCTGAAAATTGATACCGATCTTTGGGGCGGTAGAAGAGAGGTCCCAAGCTTTTGTAATGTTTCGGAGTTTGTAAATTGCGATGCCTCAAGTATGAGTGAATACTCTACCTTTCTTGGCATTAGAAATTCAATATGGGGACTAACCTTTTATTCTGTATTTTTCATTTTTTCACTTTTAATCTTTTTTCTCGGTTCAAAATTAAAACTTATTCTTAAAAGATGGATTTATATATATGGCTTAACAAGCTTTTTAATGAGTCTTTACTTTGCCTATATTTCGATTTTTGTAATAAAAGCATTTTGTCTTTTATGTTGCGTTACTTACATTCTTAATCTTGCAATTATTTTGTTTTGTTATATTGACCTCAAAGAGAATCCTATACTCACGGTCAAATTGTTTTTTAAGCAAATATTGAAAGCAGTGGGAGGTTTTTTTATTGGTAAAAGTGATAAGAATTCGATAGCCGCGACAATCTTCATATCTGTTTTTGTCCTGGGAGCTTTGGGAGGACTTTGGGCAGGAACAAATTATTTTAAGAAAAATACAAGAACAGGAAAATACTCAAAAAGCAGAATTATTGAAAACTGGGATAAACAGCCGGCATATGATTTTACTGTATCTCAAACAACTTCAAGCTGGGGAAAAAAGGATGCAAAAGTAAAGATAATTGAATTTTCGGATTTTCAGTGTCCTTTTTGCAGAAGAGCGGCATTTTTACTAAAAACGCTTCTTGCTCAATATAAGAATCAGGTCGAGCTGGTCTTTAAAAACTATCCTCTTGATAACTCGTGCAACCCTAAAGTGTCAAGTTCATACCATCCAGATGCCTGTTTGATGAGTAAAGCAGCCATATGTGCGGACTCAAAGGGAAAATTGTGGGAATTTCACGACTATCTGTTTGAAAATTCAAAGTCTATATCAAGAAGAAAAATACTCAATTTTGCGCAAAAAATGGGTTTTACGAAAGAAGAATTTGGTAAATGCCTTGATTCGCCTTATGCCCAAGAGATTATCAGAAAAGAGATTGAAGATGCTGAAAAATTTGGAGTAAAAGCTACCCCGACTTTTATTATAAACGGAAGACAGATACGCGGTCTGAAGCCTCCTGAAATCTTTCAGATAATAATAAGATATGAACTCGACAGGTAATTTTTTTAATTTGAGAATTACTAAGCAAAATAGCTGCTCTTGCCAAAACCGTAAATCCAGATTGTCGGTTCTGATATTTTCTTCATTTTTATTTATTGCTGTTTCCATATTATCAGGTTTTTCAGTTAACAGTTTTAAAAACGCGATGGCTGATGAAAAGCTTTCGTCTGAAGATATTAAAAATATATCTATGCGTTCGGCACTGATAAATATTTATTTACCGCTCGGCGGAAATTCATTTCAGACGATAAATCTAAATGATTCAATGCTTTATCCGTCTTATATGTCCGGAGTTCAATCCATTACAAATCAGTTTATTAATTTTATATTTCCTATTTCAGGTAAAGAAAAGCGCGTAGAGTTTCTTCCTTATCAGTTCTGGGGACAAAAAAAACCGCAATTCAAAAAATTTGACTGGAAAATGTATGAATCCCAGCACTTTAACTTCTACTATTACGGTGAAGAAAATGATCTTTTAAACCCGCTTGTAAGAATATTTGAATCTTATCATGATAATAATTCCAGGCTCTTCGGGGTTGATAACAGAATTGAGAAGAAAATTCCTATTATATTATATAGAACGCGTTCGGATTTCTCTCAGACACACACCGTCCCTTATCTGGTTCCGGAAACCTTAGGGGGATTTACCGAGTTAATCTCGTGGAAAAGGCTTATATTCCCATTCGAGGGTGATAAAACTACTTTCGAGCATGTAGCCCGGCATGAAGGTACTCACATCTATCACGTGGCCAAAAAACCTAAGTATCTCCCTTTATGGTTCATAGAAGGTACTTCCGAGATGAATTCAATAAAATGGGATGCCAGTGCCGAAACAGTCATAAGGGATGCATATTTTAACAATTTTATGTTCCATATTCCCGATTTGTGGAGAATTAGAGGAACATGGCTGATGTATAAGGAAGGTAATTACATCGCAAACTATATTATTGATAATTTCGGAGAAGAATCTATACGCAATATATTCAATAATTCCAGGAGTTTAAGGTTTGATGACAATATTAAAGCCACTTTGGGAATAAGTTTGAAAGAGCTTGATTCAAGGATTTTTTCAAAGCTTAACTCCAAGTACGGCAAACTCGGATTAAAAAATGATGAACTGGACAGCGCCAAAAAAGTAGACAAAGGAAAACTTCTGGCGGCTAGAGGGGATTATTTTGTATCAGGCAGATACAAAAACGGCAAGTTTGAGCTTTTCCTTAACCATATAGATATTAAACGCGGCTTAATCAAAAAAAGATTCGTTAGCGATTCAGAAATGAAAAGCGAATCTTTGCATACCCTTAAAAGTAGAGCCGATATCAATGAATCATCGGTAATGTTTAGTATTCAGGGAACCGGCTTTGACGAAATTAGAATAAGAGACTTTTCTTATAATTCAAGAAGGGGCCAAATTATACTGGGAGAAAGCGAGAAGATAAATTTCAAAAATATATCCCCAATTTACGATCCCGTATTTCTAGATGGTTCAAGAATTGCTTTCGTAGGCTTTGAGAATAGTTATTCAGGAATATACATATATAATAGAAAAAGCCACAAACTTGAAAAAATTACAAATGATAAGAGTTATTACAGAGGGCTTGACTATTCTGATGAGAAGAAAATACTGGTTTTTTCAAAAGAAGAGGAAAGAATAAACAAAAAGAGCAGATATAACTACAACCTGTATTCTTATAATACTGAAACCAAAGTTTTCAAAAAATTAACCGACACAGAATACTCGGACCTTGACCCTGAAATCTCTCCGGACGGGTCAAAAATTGTTTTTGTCGGAGATAAAGACGATGTTTTTAATCTGTTTTTCTATGATATTGAGAATTCAAAAATAGTACAGGCGACAGATGCCAAAGTAGCTGCATTTACTCCAAAATGGCGGGATAATTCAAAACTATACTACGGAACAGTTGAACGTTTTGAGCCTATTATCTATAAAATGAAGGTCCCTACATTGAAAATTGCCTTTAGTAAGGGAGTTCCCGCACCAAGTGAGAAGTTTTATTCAATGAAGGGAGAAAACCTCATTCTTGCTGATGATATTCAAAAAGAAATCAGCGAAAAACAGATAAGCTTTCACTCTGATTTTGTTATCAAAAATAAACAACTGTACATAAC
>CAYYBZ010000134.1:0-556 GCA_964470285.1 uncultured Oligoflexia bacterium | reverse complement strand
TAGAAATTTTCTTGTAAAAAGTTTCGTAGCTCATGAGTCAAGCATACTATTGGTAGTTGAACCTGAAAGTTTATATGAATGGGAGAAAACTAAGCGGGATTATTACTACATTTACAAAGACGGAAAACTTCATGAAATAACAAGAACTTATCAATATTCAGGTAAGCTTGATTCAACAATAAAGAATATTATTGAAGAATTTAAAATTGGTAAATCCGTAATAAGCATGTGGATAAGTCCTGATGCAAACCGAATTTTCATCCTTGTAAATAACAAGCTTTCATTTGAAAAAAACAAAGGTGAGCAGTCGCTTTATCTAATTAATATAGAAAAGGCTAAAATTGAAAAACTTCCATATTACGGACCGATATCAGAAATAGATGATGTAATTTCAAAGATTTATTTCTTAAAAAGCGGAAGAAACCTGATAGAAGTAAAAAGAAGATCTTGGGATTGGGACGATTATTATAATTATTATGTATATGACCAGGATAAAAATAATTTTAGAAAAATGTATTCCAGTGAGAGAATACTATCAATTTCAAACGATTTAAGG
>CAYYBZ010000133.1:0-6306 GCA_964470285.1 uncultured Oligoflexia bacterium | reverse complement strand
GATTACGAATCCGAATCATCACCTTACAGAAAAGGGATGAAAATCAAACATCCCGAATTCGGTGAAGGTAAAATCAAAAAAGCTGACAAATCAGGCGATCACTGGAGATTAACCATAGATTTCAAATACTACGGAATAAAAAAGATTGTGCCCGGCTATGTGGATATAAAAGTGATCTAACTTTTAATCTTTAATAGCGTTTTAAGCCATGCTAATATTTCTACTCGATGAAGGCACATTGCGATAAATGCGGTTATGACCTTGATATTGACGACAAACTCCTTTTAGAGGGTACTCTTGAGTTTTCCTGCCCTAAATGCCAAAACGGCATTAAACTCGATAAAAAGGAAATCGAACAGCTGTTTGAAGAAGCTGAAATCAATAAAACCGACATTCAATCCAACCATTTAACCCCGGATCTCCAGGAAGATGAAACTATTATCCAGGCTTCGGACGAGCATGAAATCACAATCGATAAAATTGCTGATGAAATAAGCCATGATGAAACGACATCCGAACGTAAAAGACCGGAAAAAGACTCAATTGAAGATCTTCTACCCGGCCCTTCACAGATATCAAAAACCTTCAGGGAAACAAACCAGTCCGACATATCAATGATAAGCTCGCGCAAAACTGAAATCGACTCCACAACCGGCAAAAGACCTCTTGAAACTCCCACAAACGTAAAAAAGAAGGAAGCAAAAGAGACCAGAGTTAACGTTGCCAAGTCATCCCTTTCGGATTTAGTCCAGCATCATGTCGAAAAGCCTGACAGGGCTTTTAAAACTCGAAAACCTTTTACAAGAGAAACCGTAGTCGCATGGATACCGATTGCCCTTATAGGATTGCTGTTTTTGGCATATCCTTTCTATTCACTGCAGAAGACTTCCTTAAAATTCGATTTCTGGAAAACCGATCCGGGGCTTTCGGAGCTTTTTAAAGAAGTTAAAGATCATTCCTACATAGATACGGCGGAATCTATCAAGAAAGCGGCCCAAATACTTCTTGAAATGCTGGGGAAGAATCCAAACAATACACAAGTAAAAGCAAAACTCGCAAAAATGTACGCTTATTTAGGTCAGAAACTTTACAGCGAAGAACTTTTAAAAACTTCGATGGAATTGGCCCTTGAAACGCTTACGCTTAATTCAAAAGAACCCGACGCCTTCACGGCCCTTGCTATTTTTTACCTGGATGAACCCGAGACCAGCCTTAAATTCTTGAACAGAGCACGCAATACACGGGCTCAACTGACCGGGAAACTGGATTCCAAAGCGGAAGATTTATATATAGAGGCTTGTATTGAGATGAGAACAGGGCAATTTGACAATGCCATGAAAAAACTTGATAAAGCACTGACAATAAATCCCGATTTTGCAAAAGCTATGCGTACTTTAGCCAAGATTCACGGACTTAAGGGAGAAAATGCCACTTCAAAGCTAATGCTGACAAAAGCGGAAGATTTTGAAGAAAGATATTACGTAAAATACCCCGACTTAAAGCCGAAAGACAACGGAATAAAAAAGACTCCTGTCCCGACCCCAGCTCCCACAAAAATTGCTACAATAGCACCGACTTTTAAACCCACACCCGCCAGAACTCCTCTAAGAACTCCGGTTCGAACAAGGAAACCCACACCAAAACCTACACAGTCCAGGGTCGCTTCCTGGGATCAAAAACACCGGGAAGGCATAAAACTTCTTGCCAGTGCAAGATATATCGAAGCCGAAAAGGAGCTAACTGAAGCCGCCAACGATTACAAAAAACGATTTCCCAAACACACCAGATCAAAGACCCTTTCAAGTATTTACACAACCCTTGGCAACACTTACTTAAAACAGTTTAAAACAGACGATGCGATGAACATCTTCCATGTAGCAATAAAATACAATAAAGCAAATCCTCAATCTCATAAGGGTCTTGCAGAGGTGTACGAGGTAATCGGTGAATCAAAACAGGCGATAAAACATTATAAATACTATTTACACTACAATCCCAACGCCGGCGATAAAAACAGAATACTATACAAAATCAGGCAGCTGAAAAAATAATTCAGCCGGGTTATTCTCTGCCGCAGCACTTTTTGTATTTTTTACCGCTTCCGCAGGGGCATGGATCGTTCCGGCCGACTTTTGCAACAGCTCTTTTAACCGTACCCTGTTTTCTTCCGGTCTGACGGGAGCCCCTGCCCATTGAATAATTCTGCTGTTTTCTGGGCTGGCGGAACAGCCTTTCTCTTTCCTTTTCCTCTTCTGAGATCTGAATTCTGAAAAGCCAGGAAAGGGCGTTTTCCTTTGATGAAAAAATCATATCCGTAAAGAGGTCAAAGCCTCTCTTTTGGTAAACCAAAAGAGGATCTTTCTGCGCATAGCCCTCAAAACCCACGCTTTCACGCAGATGATCCATGGCTAAAAGATGGTCTTTCCATAGCTGGTCTATGGTTCTAAGCTTAATTTCCCTTTCGGCTATTCTCATTCTTTCCGGCTCAAGTTCTGTTTCTTTTTTAGCATGGGCATCATCTACTATTTTGAGAAAGGTGTTTCCAAAATCATCCTGACTTGAGTAATTTTCAAGCATCAGTGATTCACGGGGATCAAATCCAAAAATTCTTAAAGTGTTCTCGGCAAGACCGTTTATGTCCCAATCATCTTTTACGGCTCTATCCGGAATAAATTCATTGATAAGGGTTTCGGCTACCTCCGTCATGTCATCCTTAATTATTTTACTAATATCATCGCTTCTAAGAATTTCTTTTCTCAAAGTGTAAATCACTTTTCTTTGCTGATTCATGACATCATCGTATTTAAGCAGCTGCTTTCTGATATCAAAATTTCTTCCCTCTACCCTTCTTTGAGCGGTTTCGATGGCTGCACTCGTCCATCGGTGTTCTATAGCCTGTCCGTCCTCAACACCCAATTTATCCATGTACATTGCAATTCTATCGGAACCGAATATTCTCATAAGATCGTCTTCCAGCGATAGGTAGAACCGTGACGAACCCATATCTCCCTGACGGCCTGATCTTCCCCTGAGCTGATTATCTATTCTTCTTGCCTCATGCCTTTCCGTACCGATTATATGAAGACCTCCTAAATCCGCTATCCCTTTACCCAGAACTATGTCGGTTCCCCTACCGGCCATGTTTGTCGAAATTGTAATTGCCTGAGGTTGACCGGCATTCTTAACAATCTCCGCTTCCTTTTCATGATGCTTCGCATTTAAAACATGATGTCTTATACCTTTCTTTTTAAGGAACTTTGAAAGTTTTTCCGATTTTTCTATAGATACTGTTCCTACAAGTACCGGTCTGCCGATTGAGTACAGCTCTTCGATTTCATTAACAACCGCTTCAAACTTTTCCTTTTCAGTCTTATAAATAACATCGGGATGATCCTTTCTAACAAGGGGTTTATTAGAGGGGATGACAACAACGCCAAGCTTGTAAATTTTCATGAACTCTTCAGCTTCGGTTTCCGCTGTTCCCGTCATTCCTGCAAGCTTTTCGTACATCCTGAAATAGTTCTGAAATGTAACCGTGGCTAAAGTCTGGTTTTCATTTTCAATTTTAACCTTTTCCTTGGCTTCCAGCGCCTGGTGAAGTCCTTCAGAATATCTTCTGCCGGGCATCAATCTTCCTGTAAATTCATCAACAATTATTACCTCCCCCTCTTTTACGACATAATCCCTGTCTTTTTTAAAAATTGTATGTGCCTTAAGGGCCTGGTTAACGTGATGGAGTGTTTCTATATTGTTCGGATCATACAGGTTGTCAACGTTGAGCCTCTTTTCTATCTTGGAAGAACCGGCTTCAGTTAATGCAACAGATCTCGATTTTTCATCCAGAGTATAATCCTCTTCCTTTTTAAGTCCGGGAATAACCTGATCAATTATATAATATTTATCTGTTGAATCTTCAGTAGGTCCTGAAATTATTAAAGGGGTTCTCGCTTCATCAATTAAAATACTGTCCACTTCGTCGACTATTGCAAAGTTGAATTCCCTCTGAACATAGTCCTCGTATCGGAATTTCATATTATCCCGCAGATAGTCAAATCCGAATTCATTGTTTGTGCCGTAGGTAACGTCCGAGTTATAAGCTTCTTTTCTCTGCCTGTCATCGAGATCGTGAATAATGACTCCGACCGACATTCCCAAAAACTTATAGATTTTACCCATCCATTCGGAGTCTCTTTTTGCAAGATAATCGTTCACCGTAACTACGTGAACGCCTTTTCCTGAAAGTGCATTTAAATAAACAGGTAAAGCGGCAACGAGTGTCTTACCTTCACCTGTAAGCATTTCTGCTATGTTCCCCTCATGAAGTATTATCCCGCCTATCATCTGAACATCAAAAATTCTCATGCCTGTTGTACGTATTGAGGCTTCTCTGACAACGGCAAATGCTTCCGGCAGGATATCGTCAAGGGATTTACCTTCTTTAAGAAGATTTCTGAAATACGGAGTTTTCTCCTTAAGCCGGGCATCTGAGAGCTTTCTTAAATCATCTTCAAATTTAAGAATTTCATCAACAAGAGGGGAGAGTCTTTTCATCTCCCTGTCATGCTTTGTTCCGAATATTTTTCTTGCAACTGATCCAATCATAACTTCAACGGATTATAATCCATAGTTTGAGATTTGAAAACAATCATAAACCGAATAAATCTAAATTAACCATGATTTAAGAAAGGGAATTTAGGGTTAGAAATGAGGTATTATTCAAGAATATAGTTTCTTGGATTTACCGAAACACCGTTAACTCTGATTTCGTAATGTAAATGCGGCCCCGTGCTCCTTCCCGTTGTACCCACTGCAGCGATTGACTCGCCCCTTTTAACCTTATGACCCGGTTTAACAAAAATTTCTGAAAGATGCGCATACATAGTTACGAAACCGTAACCGTGGTCTATAATAAGTGTTTTACCGAAACCTTCTGATGTATCAAGCGCTAAAACTCTTCCCGCAGCCGGTGCCTCGACAGAGGTTCCGTGCCTTGCAGCTATGTCCAGCCCGGGGTGAAACTGACTTGATCCTGTAAACGGAGAAACCCTGTAACCGAAACCCGAAGTGATCCATCCTTTAACGGGCCAGGTTGTGGGAACGGCATCAAGCTCAGACTGCCTGCCCTTTAACAGTTCGTAAAGATCATGAAGGCTTTGTTCCTGCAATGTCGTTTCAATCTGCAGATTATCTATCTTATACTCAAGACCCAGCGTTTTATAATTGAATTCGCTTTGCGAACCCATTTTACCTGCATAGTCAAAATCTCTTTTCGACATGTTGATCTCATCTTTAGACAGGGCTCCTATTGCAGCCGTTTTGGTAGACTGATTGTCCAGGTTGGCAACAAGTCTTAATTTCTGTTCAAAGTTCTGAATTCTTGTAACGGTAGAATCCGTTGCTGCCACCTTTGTCTGAAGTTCCCTGAGCTGATTGTCAAGAAACTGATTTTTAGCAAAGGTCTGCTTATACATGTCCTGTTTGTTGAAATACATTATTGAAAAATAAACCGACGCAATAAGCAGAACCGTAAGCGCTACTCCACCTGCGATGGTAAGTTTTACTAAAGATTTTTGAATGATGATTTTCTTAACATTGGAGCTTCTCTCAGGGATGATCATCAATGTGAAAAATTTGTTAGCCACTTTTATAAACCCTCTGGTAAAAGAATAAACCTCTTTCGAAGGGTTATCTTAAATTTTATAATAAAATCAAAAACTTTTCAAGATTGTACGCAATATCTTAAAAAGCCCACATGTTTCCTTAAGATACCCCTCCAGAATAAGTAATGGAAACTATAATAATTAATATACAATTGTCAATAAATTAAAAAAATCATGAAAAACAGATAATTCAATATTTACGGTGGGTTAGACTCGAAAGACTGTTTAAATTTTTATTTATCGCCTTTATTATCAAGCTTTTGGTCAGTTTCAGGTTTTTCTGTTTCTTTTTCCTTATTTTTCTCTTTATCCTTACCTTTTCCGTTTACATCTTCCACTTTTATAAGGATAAGAGTGATGTTATCGTCACCGCCTCTCTCATTGGCCAGGTCCACCAGCACTTTTGCCCCGTTTTCAATGCTGTATCTGATAACGATGTCTTTAATTTCAATATCTGAAACCATATTTGAAAGTCCGTCAGAGCATAAAAGATATTTATCGCCCGATTTTACCGGCCAGACAATGGTATCTACTTCCACTTCTTCCTGAACTCCTACCGATCTTGTAATAATGTTCTTCAGTTGATGGCTTCTGGCTTCGTCTTCTGTAATTAAGCCCGATTTAAGCTGCTCATGAACCAAAGAGT
>CAYYBZ010000132.1:0-6360 GCA_964470285.1 uncultured Oligoflexia bacterium | reverse complement strand
ACGCATCCCGATTTTCTGGCTTCCAAGCTTGTTTACAAAACAGCAGCCTACAAATTTCCGAAATAAGAATTATTGTTTTATAAATAGAGAATTTATTTCAGGAATTCGTCGAAGGTTTCGAAATTCTGGCAGGGAAGCTGGTATCCAAGTGAAACGTAACCGGAAACGATTACGACTTCATGAATGTATGAAGCGGATGAGTCTATTGTAAGGTATTTTAGTGTGTAGCTGCCTTCAGGAACATTAAATATAATAAAATTTTCAAACTGGGGTGTAAATGAAAGGCCAACCGAACCGGAAGAAGTAAAGTAAAAGTATTTTAAATCCCCTCCTACCGGTTCTCCACTATCTTTTTCAATTAAGCTTACACGGTCTATTATTTGTCCGCAAAGCGAGGCGGGCAATCTGAAAGGATTTGTAAGTGCTATTATCGTGCCGACTCCTTCGGATCGTATGTCGGTGTTGTATGGTGGAAGAGAGGCGTTGTTTACTATAGTTGCATAAAGCGCAGATTCAAAAGCACCCAGTATGAACGGTTTTGTGCCGATGGTTACGGGAAAAGAAAGTGTAGGATGGAAATTACCCGAAATCTCAAAAATGTAAGCGCGTTTATTTACAATATCCTGTATTTGAAACGGTGCTGAGAAAAGAGATGTTTTTTCGTCAATTAAGAAATCGGATGCATCGATATTTGCAAATAAATCATTTCGCGGCCTTACTTTGACTGTTAATGAACCCGGTGTTGTCGAAGAATTAGAAGCGAATTGATAAATATATCCTTTCTGTGAAACCCTTTCTAAAGAGCAACCGTAAAGTGGAATAACTCCGTAAATGATCAGTATCGTAATTCCGTGTGTGAATATTTTATTTCTGAACAAGCTCAATTAACACACCCCCGGTGGCTTTGGGATGTAAAAAAGCAACTTTTGTACCATGGGCACCTTCCTGCGGATAGCCTTTGATAAGCTCGTACCCGGATTTTTCAAGATTTTGTAAAGTCCGGGAGATGTTTTCTACTTTAAAGGCAATATGGTGAATGGTATCCTTATTTTTATCCTTCAAGAATTTTGAGATAGGCGAATTTTCATTAATACCTTCGAGTAACTCTATTTTTACGGAATCAAGATTGAAAGTTGCAATTCTTACCTTTTCCCGCTTTAAGTCTTCTCTATGTGCGGCCGTGCCCGTAATTTCGGCGTAAATCTTGAGCGATTTTTCAAGATTTCGGACTGCAATTCCGATATGTTCAACACTCATCTGTTTAATTTTTTAAAATACCTCTATCTGTCCGTAATATTGTTTAGAAGGAAGTATTTTCCTCATTTTAAGCTCATAGTTGCCTACTGTGCCTCCTTTACCGCCAACTATAATTACATAGGTGCTACCGGGATCCAATATTAGATAAGGAGTCGATGAATGTGCAGGGTCGTATATAAGCTGGTCTTCTTCTCCGGGAGTGCAGTTAATCTCATCAAAACATACATCGGATGCGTTAAGCTGTCTCCAGATATGTTCGTTGATCCAGCTGCACCAGATATTTGTACAGGCTTCAAGCATTGCATTTTCGGCATTTGTTACACTTCTACCGCCGACATTATTACCGGAATCATATTCGGTACCGAAAAATTCGTCATCCTTATCTCTTGAATCAAAATCCATAACAAGCATATCACCTGTGCCGATTTCTGCAGAGTCATTTTCTGAGGAATTCCTGCTCATTTCAATTAAGATCTGTTCCTGAAAAAGGCTTGGTTGTTTTAATTCGGAAGCGCTTAAAAAATCATCTGGATCTGTAGTTTCCAGGGGGTCCTGGGCACCTTCACAATCCAATGTCTTTCCGTTTATGCTTCTGGGATCAAAATGCGGGCTTACATCGGGATCATCAGAAACAGTGGGGTCATTGGGAGTCGTTTTTAAAATTTCTCTGTTGAAAAGAACCTGGTCAATACCTGCGCTTGTCCATCCGAAAAAGTTTCCAAAAGTAATCCAGTCGGGCCAGCAAGTTCCTAAAACATTTACTCCGTCAGGAAAGGATGCAGGAGATTCATTGGGTGTCCCGTCACCTGAATCGCTAAGACCCCCGTTACATTCTCCTAATCCGGCATTTGGGTATGGGCCGTAATTTCCGGTATCCTCAACGGTTATTGATGCGGTATCTGCAGTTCTCGTAGTCAGATATCTGTAGTTGGCCCGCTGATTAAAGGGTAACTGATTAATTAAGGTATCGGGGTTAGGGTCGGTATAATCGTATCTTCCCGACGGGTATGGAATATCGTCCCAGGAAACAACGGCAAGCATGGGTTTTAATGTTGACTGCCCGCCGAAAGCGTCAGCCTGCCTGTCTATCCATATTGCTACCTGACCTTCTTCACCTCCCCAGCCGTTATCCGGAATCGTGATTTGATATTTGTCAAAATCCGGGACCTGTCCTTCAAAGTCTTCACATTCATTGTTCCAGACGTATGACAAATCTGCCGGATCAATTCTACCGACTACAGTCAGAACGTCTCCAACCTCATTTTCATCTGGAATTGAGCTTGGATAATCAAGCTTTCTATCCTGGGCACCGCTCCAGTAGTCATATGCGGGTGGCAGATCCAAATCTTCAGGAATCTGATTTAAGGAACCGAAAATGCTCTCCGAGTAAATTCTGGGATATGTGATATCTGATCTTCTTACTATAAACATTTGAAGATTGGGTGAATTGGACTCAACAACAAGATCGGTTGTTTCATCCAAAAGTCCGCCGAGTCTTACAAAGTTTGCAGTTAATGGATCAGCATAACCCCAGAATTTATTTCCGGGCGTATATGTAAACTCATGTGGATTTTCATAAAGGTCGACGTTATCAGGATCTGAATAATCTGAATGATAGTTATATCCGTTCAGATCAATTCCAACGGGATTACCGACATCAACATCGGGGGGATTTCCGTCAGCTCCGTACCTCGTAGAAACGACTTCCGTTCCGTCCCATGAAGCTATTCCCGGTCCGTAAAGCCTTGAATCGGGAATGCTCATAGCAGCATCTGATGATCTTACGTAATAGTATTTAAAAACATCTGAACCGACAATTTGTAAATCCGTCCTCCCTGTTCCGCTTGTAACAAGCGAAACGGTCCAATTCTTAAAAAGAGCATCGAATTCGCTTTCAATTGAAGAGTCATAATCCACTTCAATTGCATTTTCGAGATTGGACGTTCCCGATAGAGGACTCATGAAATTTGAAAGAAATCCAAGATCGGCGTCGATAAGACCGCTTCCCGTTCCGTCATCGATTGTATTTTCGGCAACAGCGTCAACCTGTGATTGAAGCATATAACTCATGAAAAGATAAGGAGGGCCCATATTGTCGGAACAGTTAAACTCGCTTGATTGTATAATGGTGTTGTATGCGGGACTATCAAGCCACCATGCCCATACATCATGTACCCATATGTTAAAGCCGGCAAGATCGGCCAAAACGCCGCCTAAACCGAAATCGATCCAGTCAGATTCCGGAGATGATTCGTGTAACTTAACATGAAAGTTGTAGCTTATAAGCTTTTCAAGAGCGACCGTTAGCCAGGCATAAACGCCCTTGCGAAGCCAGGAGTCAAGATCAACGGGATTTCTATGGTAAAACAAGGCGTAAGTGTCAGGAGCATAAATAAAAATTACTTCCTCTTCATTGGACATTGGGTTCCCCGTTGTTTGGGGCTCAAGGTTTCTTGTATCGACATAAGCGGCCGGTGAACATGCATGATCGGGGTCGCCGGAAGTTCCTGAAATCCAGTTTAGTACCGGTGTTATAATTACAGTAACCTTACCGTTGTTATCAATATCAGAGATCGGACAGGGCCGGCCGGGAAAGGCTGAGCAGTTTGAACCTAAAAGAGCCGTTTCCAGGGGAAGTATGTTGCTTTCATATACATCTACGATACCTTGCAAGTTTCCGGGATCAAGTCTTAAAGCATCCGGAGTATCGCTCCAATGAATCGGACTCGTGATTATATCGTGATCAACCCAAAGTTCTATATTGGTCCCCTCGGCAATAAACTTTGCCTGTCTTGAATCCCATATTGAAGCGTCATCGTAATTTGTCCTGATCTTGTATTCACGTGAATCACCGATTGAAGATGCAAGAACGGGAGTGTCCTTAATGCCGTCGTTTAAGGGTATTTCAGGGTTATTTTCATCAAATATGCTTTGATGAATTTCCCATGCCTGCTGGCTGACCTGATTTACAAGAGGGGTTGAAATTTCTTTAGTTTTATCTAAAGAATCCAAATCCGTTATCTTACCCGTCAAAAAGGGATCGACATCTTCAGGTGAGCTTATTCTAAAGCTTACCGGTGAGCCTGAGGTGTTGTAAAAAATCATGGTATATTCTTCTTTTCTATTATCCTTTGCAGTTTCACAGGTATCATCGTTTAAGGTGAATCTTGCGACATCGTTATCGGAAAGAGAAACCCTGGCTGTGTCTCCGGGTGAGCATAATCTGGCGTCGCCGATGAAAGTTTCAGGAGTTGTTGTAGGTTGAGGTGTAGGAGTTACGCTTGGGGTCGGAGTCGGTGTATCCCCGGGTGTTGGCGGTGTGTATCCGCCACCGCAACTTACAAGCATTATGATAAAAGAAAAGATAAGAATAATGGGCGTTAAATTCTTTGGCATAAACCCTCCCTTTGAATAACCAATACTTTTGATTGCAAAAGCATATAATTTTATATAATTATAACAAATAGTAGTTAAATATTATTGACCTGTCAAACTTTGCATAGAGGTGAATTTTGTCGTTTTTTAACCTGTATTCATATGTCGGAGAGAAGATCGATTTAATGTCAAGCGGTTCACTGGAAGAAGTGCCCTTTTACATAATTCTGGGTAAAATTACCAGACAGAGGCTTTCCGGAAAGCTGGCTCTATCAAGAGGAGAAAGAATAAAACATGTTTATTTTGACCGCGGACAGCCTACTTCTATAAGATCAAATCTTGTTGCTGAATCTCTTCACTCGGTAATTATAAGAAATAATCTGCTGGAGAAAGAAAAACTTCTTGAGGTTGTCAGGGACATTGACAGTATAAATTTCCTTGAAAACCTCGATTTTGAGCAAAAACTGTATCTTTATCTCAAACAGAAAAATTATCTGTCAAAAGAGGAGCTGAGCCTGTCTTTAAAACTTCAGTTTTCAGAAAGGCTCTTAAACCTTTTCGGCTGGTTTTCAGGCGAATACTCATTTGAGAAGGATTCACATCTTATCTATAATCTAAGCTCGCAAACGGTTCCGTTAAAAGAAATATATTCAAGGGTCGAAAAGCTGCTTTACCCTGAAAAAAGAACATCCGAAACCGAACTCAGGCTGTCCAGGGTTGAAGGCAATTTCAAGGAAGCATTTTTCCCCGCTCTTTCCAAAACGCTCATAGATTCGGGAGTGACAGGGAAACTTGTTCTTCAAAAAAAAGACCGTATGAAAACAGTCAGATTTCAGAGGGGAATGCCGGTTTGCGTTGATTCGGATCATCCTTACGAAAAACTAGGCAGGCTTATGGTCAGGCTTAAACTTATTAAGATGGACGAGTGGCTTAAACTTGAAGACGAAGTAAAATTTGTTAAGGGAAATATGCTGGATTTAGCGGTTTCAAACGAAATTATCACCGCGAAAGATGTTAAATTAATAAGGGCAATAAGCTATATAGAGAGGTATCTTGAGCTTTTCGGCTGGAGATCCGGTCTTTACAGATTTGAGGCAAGAAAATCAATAAAATGCCCTTCCTGCAGTACGCAAATTCAGATTAAGTTTGATCTTGACCCTGAAAAATACTACTGCCCTAAATGTGCCTGCAAACTTTCCGACAAGCCTTCGGTTTTTAAAAAAATTGATAAAACCGCTGATTCCAGAAAAACCCAAACCACCGACTCAAAACAAGAGGTTCTTCCTTTAAGCCAGGCCTATATTGAAAAATCCCATCCTCCGATTAAAGAACCACGGTCCATTACCGGTGAAATTCCCGAAACTCATTATTGTCCGGAATGTCAAAAACCCATGGATCCCATCATTAAAAAATGTGTTCACTGCTGTGAAGAAACCCTTCTTGATGCTTATCAGGTATCGGATAAAAAGAAAGTTGTCAGGGAAAAGAAGTCCGCAAAGGATGAAATAGGAAAAGAAGAAAAATCGGTTGAAAAAAACCAGTTTGATGTGCTCTCAAACAATATACTGGTTATTTCTCAGGATAAATCGATGAAAAAAATAGTTTTTACGGGACCGCTTTTAAAATCGGGGAAATCCTTTGTGACTCTTAATTGCGCTTTATCTATTTCCGAAAATTATAATAAAAAAGTTCTTATAATCGATGCGGATTTTGCCAATCCATCCATGT
>CAYYBZ010000131.1:1782-6391 GCA_964470285.1 uncultured Oligoflexia bacterium | reverse complement strand
CTTAAAGACGACGGTTTTCTTGAAGATTCCGTAACGGCAATAAGAGACATTCTTAAATCCATAGGGAATATAACCGGCTCAATCAATTTAATGAACGCAAGACGCGTTCTTTCCATGGTAGAAACCTATCCTAAAGACATCGTTAAAAATGGAAGAACAATTCCTGAGGATTTAGTTGAGCAAATGATGAAGAAAAACATGATGTCCTCATGGACCGTAGGAGGCATGATATACGGTAACGGCACAATTCTAAATTATGCAAAATCACTTATAAAAAGGAGAGTATCCCGCATAGCAAAAAGAACTTTTTTCTTTACCAGAGGGAAAATAAATTTTTTAAAAAGAATTTCTTCCGTTCTTCCGGAATGCCTTGCATCAACGGCCAAGAAGCAACTTTCAAATCTTGACGACGCTTTTAATGTGGCCGAAGGCGCTCCAACCGACGTCGCTTTAAAGCTGTGCTACTGGAAAACCGGCAGGCTTCCAAGCCCTGACTCCAATATCGATCCGGCATCTGATAATTGTGGTGTAATGTGGTATTCTCCTCTAGTGCCCATGAAGCCGGATAGTGTGAGAAAATACGTAAAAATCGTAAACGATGTATGTATTTCATGCGGAATTGAACCCCTCATAACGCTGACAAGTTTTTCCCCAAGATGTTTTGATTCAACGGTTCCCATACTATTTGATCCAAATGACCCAGATGACACCCAAAGAGCCAGGAAATGCTACAATATGCTCTTTAAAGAAGGCGAAAAAGAAGGATTTTTACCTTACCGTGTAGGCATAGATCATATGGATCTTATAATTAAAAAAGATACGCCATACTGGGAGGTTGTAAGCAAGGTTAAGAGTGCTTTGGACCCTGACGGGATAATATCCCCGGGCAGGTACTGCCCCAGATAAACTCATATAATAAACATCGAATACACCGATTTTGCCGATAAAAGCCCGCGATATAAATTTTCCACTTTGTAAGCCATATAAATTATGCTTTAATAGTGTAGCTGATTTATTTTCAGAACTGATAAGACCTTAGGAAGGGATGACTTTTATGAGAGAGCTAGAAATCTCCACTAAAAAATACGAAGACGTAAAGATTTTATTTATAGACGACGAATTCGACAATCTTGAATCATTCGCTTTAAATTTCGAGGATGAATTCCAGGTTTTAGTTGAACAGGATCCTAAAAAAGGCCTTGAAACGGCCTTAAAAACCGAAGAGCTGGCGGTGCTTTTAATCGACCAGGTAATGCCAGATTTAACCGGTCTTGAAATTGTTGAAAAGCTTAAAAAGAAAAAACCGATGATAACATGCGTTATGATAACGGGAAATGCAACCAAAGAACTTGCCATCAGCGCCATTAAGACAAGAAAAATCTGGGATTTCATCGAAAAACCCGTAAATTTCGGCGAACGCTCAACAAAACAGGTCATTGTCGGCGCCATTCAGGAATACTGCATAAACAAACTGCGCTTCGATTATCAATCGGGAACTGTAGACCTCCTTGCAAGCATAGTTGACGAAAGAGACGGATATACTCATCAGCATTCAAGAAGAGTTATGGAACTTTCCATGAAGGTAGCGGAAAATTTTGATATTTCACAGAGGGATCTAGTTAAACTAAGACACGGTTCGCTTCTTCATGATATTGGAAAGGTCGGAGTTCCTGATAACATACTTAAAAAACCGGGCCGTCTGACGGATCTTGAAAGAGAGGTTATTAAGGCCCACACCACAAAGGGCCGAAAAATAGTCGAGAAAGTAACGGAATTATCGGAGATCGGTTTTTTACTTGAACTTCATCATGAAAGAGTCGACGGTAAAGGCTATCCTAAAGGACTCAAGGGCAATGAAATTCCGCTAATGGCCCAGATCGTCCATATCTGCGACTTTTTTGATGCCCTGTCATCTGAAAGACCATATAAAAAATCCTGGACTACTGCTGAAATCGCGGGAGAAATAAGCTTCCTAAAAGAAAAGGCTTTCAGGCCCGATGTGGTAGCGGCAATGTACAATGTTCTTTTAAAGGAAAAGCTTATCAACGAAAATGAACTTGAAGAGGCCATAGCCGGAAAAGTATTGAGTCCCGAAGTGAAATCCGGCGAGGTTAAAAGATAAACGGAATCTTTCATGACAACCGAAAACAAAGGACAAATAGACAAAACTCAAAGCACAGAATTTACTAAAGACTATTCAAATGTAACTAAAACTACGGTCGCCGTAGACGATTTATGCTATCTTGCCAACCGTTACGTAGATCAGAAAATGTACGATGAAGCCGTAAACATTTACGAAACGGCCTCAAAACTTTTTCCTGAAAATCTCGCACTTAAAATAAATCTGGGCCGCGTTAAGAACCTGAAAAACCAGGAACTCTCAAAAGTAGAAAACATTGTTCAAAAGCAGAAAGCGGAAGATAAAAAGAAAAAAACATTTTTTAATAAGTTTCAGGGACTGGGCGAAATTTATTCAAAGATGGGCAGAATTTCCAGCGCAAAGCACATATTTGAGCTTACAAAAATATCTAACCCTGACTTTTACATACCCTATCTGAATTTAGGTAAAATTTTCTATGAACAGAAAGAATATAAAAAAGCCCTTCAGGAGCTTGAAAAATGTACAAAACTTAATCCTTTCAACGAAGAAGCGTATAACATACTTTCACTTTCTTATTTTTATAACGGTGAATATCATAAAGCTTTAATTGCCATGGTTGACGCCCTTATACTTTCAGGTGACCTGATAAAAGAGGTACCCACATCCTATCAGCAAAAAATAAACCTTATTATTCAAAAAATAGACGGGTTTACGCCTCAGATGAGAAATCAATTAATAAAAACAAGGAAAGATAAATTAAATACCCTCTACGAAGAAATGGAACAGGACATAAGGGATCTCGTAAAAGAAAGAAGCCGGATTGTTTTCACAAAACCCGAAGAAAGAGTATTGAAAGAAGAAGACGAAAATCTATTCGATATAGCCTTATCGTTGAAAAACAATCTGCTTTTTAAAACCCTGGATGACGATACTTTAATTGAGCTGGCACGTTTTACTACGAAAATTGAATATATCAAAGATGACGCCATATATTTAGACAATACCGATATAGAAGGCCTTTACGTAGTGCTTGAAGGTAAAGTACAAATAAGAAAGGAAACACCTTTCGGTTTCCTTGTATTCAACAATTTCGAAAAGGGATCTTTTTTTGGAGAACACGATCTTTTAAGGGGCACCAAGCACTGGGCAAAAGCCGTGGCAATAGATGATTCTACCATTCTGCTGTTAAACAGAGGAGGCTTTCCTGCGCTTTTTGCGAGGCATAAGCATACTGCAATTCACTTCTTATGGTATTTCTGGAAATCACTTTCCTTTCAAATACGGGAATCCAACAACAAATTGAAAGAATTTTTTGAAATTATGTCGCAGGCAAAAAACGAGGACATTATAGTTAAAGGCAAAACAAAACAGGAAGTACTCGTAGATATCAATAAAAAAATCGAGGCCCTTGAAGGCAAGGGGCTTTCCCCTATGGAAATGAGGCTTCTGGCTGCATTTTCAGATGCGCAGGAATTTAACGCCGGTGAGCATATCTTTAAGGAAGGCGAATCCGGAGACAAGCTTTTTATCCTTATTGAAGGAGAAGTTCTTATTTCCAAAAACATTCCCGGAATAGGTGAAGAAGCGCTGGCAGTTTTAAAGAGGGGAGAGTTCTTCGGAGAGATGGCCCTTTTAGGTGAGGAAAACAAACGATCGGCTGATGCCAAGGCGACTACTCAAAAAGTTAAGCTTATAGGAATTAAAAAGGAAGCATTGAAAGAAATCCTTTCCATAGACAATGAATCCGCCTATCAGTTCCTGACAATTCTTTGCAAAATTCTTTCATTCAGGCTGGAAGCAATCAACGAGAAAATATACCAGTGGAAAATGATGCAGGGCGGATTTTAAACAATATTTAAAACCTTCCTAAATTAACTCCGAAATTCCGAATATACTTTTACTCCGCTTACGTTCCGCGCATACCATCAATAAAAATAATAGTGCACGGTCCTGTAAGTAATGCTTAGGCAGAGTGTTCAAGAAGTTTTAATTTCTTCCAGTATCCGGTTCTGAATATCAGAAAGGTCGCCGCTGCCCCGATAATGTTGCTTAAAGCCATTGATAGCCATACGGCATTAGTCTGATATCCGAAATATAAAACCAATATTAAAATTGGCGGAATTCTGAAAATCCAATGCTCCAGAAATTCTATCCAGAAGGGCGTTTTAGTATCCCCGGCACCGCTTATGGCACCCATAAGTATAAATTTTATACCGATAAAAATTTGTGTAGATCCCATAAAAATAAGATAATTTGTGCCTATTCCTACCACTGAAGCATCATTTGTAAAAAGATAAAGAATTGTTTCAGGCATAATAATCATAGGCAAGCCCAATAAAGCCATGAAACATGATCCGAAACCGGCATTTATCCAGGCAACCCTTCCTGCCGAATCAATTTTTGAAGCTCCCAGATGCTGACCGACCATAATTGTAGCCGCCTGCATAAATGCTATTCCCGGCATAAAGCATATAGCTTCAACATTAAAAGCAACAGAAAAGGCACTCA
>CAYYBZ010000131.1:0-1772 GCA_964470285.1 uncultured Oligoflexia bacterium | reverse complement strand
GGGAAGCATTGACACTATTGTGTATATAATTATCATGGAAACACTCCATGAAATATCCTGAAGTGCTGCGGGTAGTCCGAGAGTGAATATCTTTCTCATCGGCCCGTATCTCGGAATAAACGAGGATGTTGTAAAAATCTGTTTAAAACCCGGAACCTTGAAAATTAGATTTCTTCTGTAAAGAATAGCCATGCTTATAAAAAGACCTATGATTCTGGATATACCGGTACCTATAGCTGCACCCTCCATTTTCAATTCGGGAAATATCCAGATACCGAAAATCAACAAATAGTTAAATATGAAATTCAAAACATTAATCCCAAGCATAATAAAAAGCGGTGTTTTTGAATCTCCGGTGGATCGAAAAATAGAATTAACCGTATAATTCAGAAGCATTATAGGTGCAAAGTAAAAGATAATTATAGTGTAATCATGACAGAGGTTTAATACTTCTTTTTGAGCATTCATAAAATTTAAAAACTGCCATAAAAACAGGATTGAAAGCACTGAAAGAACCACGCCTATGATTATGGAAAGCAAAATGGTCTGAACAACGGTTTCTCTTAATTTTTCAAGATCGTTTCTACCGGTATACTGGGATACATAGATGCTGGCGCCAACAGAAACAGCTGTGAAAATCAGGAAGGCAAGTATAATAAACTGCTGACCAATTCCAATAGCTGCCAGCTCTTTAGTCCCTAATACACTTATCATTTTTATGTCTACAAGATTGATGGTAAATTGAAGCAGATAAGAAACAATCATCGGCCAGGAAAGCTCAATAGCATTCCTTAAAACCGAACCCTCGGTAAGATTTTTTGTAGTTCTAAACATAAAAGAAATAGAGGTATATTCCACCTTTACAATATTTTCAAAACAATTATTAGATACATTAGCTATTAATTGACATTTGCATGTATATTCAATATGTTAATAGCCTGTAAATCAATTTTATGCTGATTTCATGTGAAAAATGTAAAAAAGTCTTTGAAGTAAATGAAAGACATTTAAATGCCCAGGGTGTCACCGCTATCTGCCCTCATTGCGAGCATAAACACAGGGTCAAACGTATTGTAATTCCTTACTCTGTTGACGGTGAAGACGATACAGAACCCTATAACCTTAAAGATATTCAGGCGACTTCCAAATCAAATATTGCCTATATAAACGAGAATGAATTAAGCGAGGACCTAGAGCCAATTGAAGCTAAATCCGAAGTTATAATATTTGCAAAGGAAGATAAAAAAAACGAATTTCCCGAAGAAGAGGGCGGCGAAGAAAGTGCCTCTTCCGAAATATACAGCAAAAACCGAAGAGTTGGTAAACGCGGAACGGTCCTTGACAGGTTTGTCAGCGTTAATTTTCTTTATCTGCTGGTTGCCAGCATTGTTGTTTTGGTATATCTGATATTTCTAATAACCAAATAGTTAGTTTATTCTGTTTAAAACCGTTCCCACTATCTTAGTTGATTCGAAACTAGCGACGTATTTTTCCATTTCCTTCAGGCTTATCATTCCTTTTCTGATAACGATAATGATACCGTCAGATTTTTCAATAATGCGTTTTTCAAAATACGAAGATAAAAGATGGGAAGTATCAATCATTATGTAGTCAAAATCCGTTTCCAAAATTTTAAGTACGTTATCTAATTTTTCCTTTTCAAAAAATTTGTCTGGTTTATCGAGCGGGGATTTAACGGGTAAAAGATACAGGTTATCGTATGCGGTTTCATAAAGTGCATCCTTAACATCGATATCTTCTTTTAAAACTTC